>VBJX01000097.1 GCA_005879775.1 Chloroflexota bacterium | reverse complement strand
ACCCCGGCCGGCGCGACACCTGCTTCCTGGCCCTGCTCGGCCTCGACCGGGAACACGCCCTGGTGGCGGTGGGCAACGAGCCGCCCCTCCGCGTCCCCTTGCCCGCTCTCGACCGCTTCTGGACCCGAGACGCGGTCTTCCTCTGGCGAGACCCGGCGGGATTGCAGCAGGATCGGGCGCGCGCGGAGCTGTGGGCCCGCGACGCGCTGGCCCGGCTCGGCTACGACGGCGACCTCCCGGGCGCGGTCGGCCGCTTCCAGCGCGACGCCCAGCTCCTGAGCGACGGCCTGATCGGCAGCCGGACCCTGATGACGCTCTACAGCCTCGGCCCGGACACCCGGCCCCGCCTCAACGGGGTACGAGGCCCCTCGTGAGCCTGATCCTCGAGGCCCTGAAGAAGCTCGAGCGCGAGAAGCAGGCGGGCGCGCGCGGCTTGGTCGTGCTCTCGCACCTTCCCTGGACGGGACCGCGCTCGGGGCGGACGGCGATCGTGGGGGCGTTGGTCGCGGTGGTGGCCGTCGCGGCGGGAGGGGCGGCGGTGTGGCGGTGGCGGAGCGCGGCCGGCGCGCCCGCCGTGATCGCGACCCCTCCGGGCCCTTCGCCGACGGCCGCTCCGTTGATCCCCGACCCGGGGCCTGCGATGCCGTCCGCCAGGGTCGCTCCCCCCGAGCAGGTCGACACGCGGCCGGTCGCCGTCCGACCCCCGGCGCCTCCGGTCTCCCTCCTCGCGCCGCCGAGGGCCGAGGGCGGGGGGCCCGACCCGCCCGCGGACGCGCCGCCGGGCGCCCGTGAAGGCCCCGCCACGGGCAAGGCGGTCGAGCTCCGCCTCAACGCGATCAGCGTTCGCGACGGCCACCCGGTGGCGATCCTGAACGATCGCCTGGTGCGCGAAGGCGACAGCTTCGACGGCATCCGCGTCCTGCGGATCGGCGACGCCGAGGTCGAGGTGGAAGTGGCCGGCCAGCGCCGGACGCTGCGCTTCTAGGAGCGGAGCTATGCCTGCAGCGGCATTCCCCTCCCCTACGGGGGGAGGGTCAGGGTGGGGGGTCGATGAATGATGGGCCCGCACCTTCGCAACCACACCCCCGAGAGCCTGGCCGCCCAGTGGCCCGATCTCGGCCTCGACCTGGCCCGGGCTCGCCGGGTGGTCCAGCGGCTCGTGGGCGACGACCGCGACGACCTTGAGGGAGTCCGCGGCCTCTCGAAGGAGATGGCGCGGGAGCTTCTCGCGCGGGGAAGGCGCGATCGGCTCGCGGTGGTCGACCGCCGCCGCAGCGAGGTCGACCCGTTCGTGAAGTACCTGTTCCGCGGCGGCGACGGGCAGGTCTTCGAGGCCGTGCGCATCCCCCTGGAGCGTCCTCGCTGGAGCGTCTGCGTGTCGTCGCAGGTCGGGTGCGCCCTCGGCTGCGTATTCTGCGAGACCGGCCGGGTGGGCTTCACGCGGAACCTGGAGCCGTGGGAGATCGTCGAGCAGGTCCTGACCGTGCGCCGCGAGTCCCCCGAGCGGCCGGTCACCGGGGTCGTGTTCCAGGGACAGGGCGAGCCCTTCCAGAACCACGAGAGCGTCCTCCGAGCCGCCGCGATCCTGCGCGACCCGTGCGGCGGCCGCATCCGCGGCGACCGGATCACGATCTCGACCGTGGGCCTCGTCCCGCAGATCGAGCGCTACACCGACGAAGGCCACCCCTACAAGCTCATCCTGTCCCTTACCTCGGCCTTCTCCGAGAAGCGCGCCGCCCTCATGCCGATCACGAGCCGCTATGGCGTCCCGGAGCTGGCCGCGGCCATGCGGCGCCATGCCGAGCGAAGGGGCGGGCCGGTCCACCTGGCCTGGGTCCTCATGGCGGGGGTCAACACCGGCGCCGACGAGGCCCGCGAGCTCGGACGCCTCTTCGCGGGAGTGCCCGTCCGGGTATCCGTGATCGACGTGAACGACCCGACGGGCCGCTTCCTCCGCGCGTCCGACGAAGAGCGTTCGCGCTTCCTTTCGGCGCTGGCGGAGAACGGCCTGGGGTTCGTACGGCGCTACTCCGGGGGGCCCGACATCCACGCCGCATGCGGCATGCTCGCGTCGCGGCAACAGGGGGGCCGGGCGATCGCCTCTGGGGCCGCGGAGGCGGTCTGACGGCTCGGGTCCTCCCGGCCGACGATCCGGCCGCCGTTGCCGAAGCCGCGCGCCTCCTGAAATCGGGCGGCGTCGTGGCCTTCCCCACCGAGACCGTCTACGGCCTGGGCGCCGATGCGTTCAACCCGGCGGCGGTCGCCCGGGTGTTCGAGGTCAAGGCGCGCCCGTCCTTCGATCCCCTGATCGTTCACGTCGCGGGCGCGGACGAGGTCGTCCGCGTCGCCCGCGGGAAAGGCACCGCGGGCGTGGATCCGCGCGTCGCTCCGCTCGCCGAGCGTTTCTGGCCCGGCCCCCTCACCCTCGTCTTGCCGCGGCAGCCCGCCGTGCCCGACCTCGTGACGGCCGGCCTCGACACGGTCGGTGTGCGGGTTCCCGGCCATCCCGCCGCCCGCGCGCTGATCCGCGCCGCCGGCACGCCCGTAGCCGCCCCGAGCGCCAACCCGTTCGGCTACGTCAGCCCTACCCAAGCCGACCATGTCCTGGCCCAGCTCGGCGAGAAGATCGACCTCGTCCTCGACGGCGGACCCTGCCCGGTGGGCCTCGAGTCCACCATCCTCTCCCTCGCGGCCGATCCCCCGCTGATCCTGCGGCCGGGCGCGGTCACCCGCGAGCAGCTCGAAGCGGCGCTGGGCACGCCTCTCGAGGTGGCGGGACCGACCGAGCGCCCGCGCGCGCCCGGACAGCTCCCCCGGCACTACGCGACGCGCACCCCGCTGCACATACTCGACGGTCCCGCGGGCCCGGCGCCCGCAGATGTTGGCCGCGTGGGCCTCCTGGCCATCATCGGCTCACCCCGCGCCTCCGGCTACGCCGCGGTCGAGATTCTCGCCCCGGATGGAGAGCTCGCCAGCGCGGCCGCCAACTTGTTCGCGGCCCTGCGCCGCCTCGACGCAGCCGGCCTGGACCTCGTCCTGGCCGAGCCGTGCCCGGAAGACGGCATCGGCCGCGCGATCATGGACCGGCTGCGGCGGTGCGCGTCGCCGCGGTGAAGCGCGGTCGACCGCCTCAACGGCGGGTACGCCGCCGCCTGATGTATGACTTCACGCCGGCCTTCAGCTGAAGAAGCGTCCGCCTCCGCGGCCGCGTCCCGAACAGAGCCTGGTGAATGTCCTCGGAACTGTGGCGACCGACCCGTCGAACCACGACCCGCTCGCCCTCATCCAGCCACTCGAGAACGGATCCCGGCCCGATCCCGAGCCGCCCCCGAACCGGAGCGGGAACCGAGATCTTGCCCTGTGACGTGAGTTTCGAGTGAGCGATAACCATGACGACACATTACATGGCGTGCGCGGGGCAACGTCGGCTCTCGCGCCCTCTCCATGGCGGCCGGCCAGGGCGGATCAGCGGCGAGGCCCCGTCTGACCGTGCCTCGTCCGCCGCTTGCTCGCCCGCACGGCGCCGGCTCCAGGGGTCTTCACTCTGTACCGGCCAAGCTCCTCACGGATGACAAGGCGAAGGGTGTCCTCCAGACCGTTGTCCCGGCGCTCGATGTGCTCTCGAAGAGCAGCGTTCAACAGAGTTTGATAGTTGCCACCCCCTGCCGCGTGAACCTGGGTTCGGAACCACCGAAGAACATCGTCGTCGATCCGAATCGTGATCCGCGTCTTGCCCGGCGGGACGCGCAGCACCGGCCCGCGGACCCCTCCCGAAAAGTCATACTCCTTCTTCATCTCTTGCTCTCGTACCGCTTCCGCTCGGCTGGAGTGGCTGGGCGGGCGGAAATCAGCCTGACCCGCTCACCCCGCCAGGTGTACACGACGACGAGGATGCGGCCGAGAGCGTCCATGCCCACGGTCGCGAACCGCTGCTCGTCGTAGTCCCCCGGATCCTGAGTGGTGAGCGCGAGGTCGTCGTATAGGACCAGAACAGCGTCGGCGAAGTCTACGCTGTGCCTCTTCAGGTTCGCCGCCGCCTTCCCTTCGTCCTATTCGAACTCCACTCCTCAAGTATATGTACAGTCGTACATA
>VBJX01000093.1 GCA_005879775.1 Chloroflexota bacterium | reverse complement strand
CCGGGAAGACCGTCACCAGCGGAGCGCTGCAGATCGACGTCGCGCGCCGCGAGGTGCGCTTCGGCGAGGAATCCTTGCACCTGACCACCAAGGAGTTCGACCTGCTGGCCCAGATGGCCTCCGAGCCGGGACGCATCTTCACCCGCGACCAGCTCCTGAGCCGCATCTGGGGCCTCGACTATGCCGGCGATGAGCGCACCGTCGATGTGCACGTCAGCTGGCTGCGTTCCAAGCTGCGCGCCCGCGACGGGCATAACTACTTCAGGACGGTCCGCGGCGTGGGCTACGCCTTCACGCCGCATCCGAGCTGACCGATGCTCTCCCTCGACCCGCGCAGCGCTGAGGCCTTCGAAGCACTCCTGGCGCGAACGGTGGGATTTGTTCTGCTGCTGGTCGACGAGCGGCTGCGGATCACGCGGGCCGGAGCGGGCGCCGCGCACCTGGCGGATCGGACCGCGGAGGAGCTGATCGGGCTGAGCCTGATCGCGGCCTTCGGCTCGGCGGCGCTCGATTCGGTGGCCCGCGAAGCGTTGGGCGGGGACGAGCCCGCCAGCGGCGAAGCCCAGCTCGGGGCGCTCGGCAGACGGCACTTCACCGTGGACGTGGTGCCGATCGCAGCCGGCAACCTGGTGGTCGCCCTCCACGAGATCAGCACCCTGCGCCGGGTAGAGCGGGTGCGACGTGACTTCATCGCCAACATCAGCCACGAGCTGCGCACGCCGCTGGCCTCGATCAAGCTGCTGGCCGAGACCCTCTCCGGCGGCGCGGCCCCGGATGCCGACACCGCCGCCACCTTCGCCGAGCAGATCGGCCGCGAAGTCGACCATCTCGCCCAGCTGGTCGACGAGCTGCTGGAGCTGTCGATGATCGAGTCGGGCGAGTCGAAGCTGGCGGTCGAGACGCTCGACCCTGACATGGTGGTCGCCACCCTGGCGGAGCGGATCGGACCGGTCGCCGCGCGGCGCCACATCGACGTGCGCGTGCTCCCCGGAGCGGCCGACGCCGAAGCCGTCCGGGCCCTTGCCGACCCGGCGCGCCTGGGCCAGGCGCTCCTCAACCTGGCGCACAATGCGGTCAAGTACAACCGTGTCGAAGGCGAGGTGCGCCTCGGCTGGCAGACGCTGCCCGGACTCGTGCGCTTCACGGTGGCCGATGACGGGATCGGCATTCCCGATGCCCATCAGTCGCGCATCTTCGAGCGCTTCTACAAGGTGGATCGCTCGCGCGCCCGCGGCGAGGCCGACGAGCTGCTCGGCGGGGGAAGCGCCGGGCTGGGGCTGGCCATCGTGCGCCACATCGCCGAGGCGCACGGCGGGTCGGCGGGCGTGGAGAGCACGGAGGGGATCGGCTCGACCTTCTGGGTCGACGTGCCGCGCACGGCTTGAAGGGCCCAGAATGGCGCCGTGGACGACAGCCATCGGCGCGGGTTCGAGGCCCTGCTGCTCGCCTATATCGCCGGCGAAGATGGGGCGCAGGAGCGGCTGGCCGGCGATGACTTCGTCGAGGAGTATCCGCAGTCGGGTGAGCGGATCCGTGGCCGGGCGAATGCGATGGCCATGGCGGCCGCCCATCCGACACCTCCCGCCGTCCAGGGTCCGCCGCGCCTGACCTGGTGCGGGGAGGACCTGGTGGTCCTGGAGCAGAAGACCACCTATGGGCCCGATACCTGGTGGATCGTGGCCATCTGGGACGTCCGCGACGGCCGGGCCGCGCGAGAGACCGCCTACTTCGCGGATCCATTCGCGCCTCCCGCATGGCGCGCCCAATGGGTTGAGGCGATCCCGGCCGAGGCGAGCAGCGTCCCCGCCGAGCACCATCAGGCGGTCGACCGCTCGGTGGTCGAGCACTACACGCGGGCACTGGCCGCCAACGACCTCGAGGCCCTGGGCAAGCTGCGCCATCCCGACTGGGTCGCGGATCTGCCACAGTCCGGCGAGCGCTTCCGCGGCCAAGCGGCGGTCGTCGAGGCGGATCGCAACTACCCGGGTGGCACGCCCTCCGGCTCGGAGCGGCGCCTGGGCGGCGCACCCGACCGCTGGGCCCTCTCTCCGTCCTACGTTCCGCTGCGCATCGCGGGCCGAGGAGCGCACTGGGTGAGCGAGTCGGAGCTCACCTACGCCGGCGGCGAGCGAGTCCACGGCGTGGCCCTCATCGAGTTCGCCCACGACAAGGCGATCAGCGAGCGCTGGTACTACTGCGCCCCATTCGAGGCGCCCGCCTGGAGGAAACCCTGGGTCGAGCCGCGCTGAGCGGGTCACCGCCTCCGAGCTTTGATATGGTTGTCGCGTCAACCAATGACCAGCCGATCCGAGATTCCCAGCCCACGCGACCCACGCCTCGACACGTGGCGCACGTTCCTGCACGCGCATGCCCAGGTGCGCCGCCAGCTGGAGCGCGAGCTGCAGGCCGAGCAGTCGATGGGCCTGGCCGAGTACGAGGTCCTTCTCTCGTTGGCCTATGCCGATGGAGGCCGGCTGCGGATGAGCGACCTCGCCGACCGGCTGGCCCTTTCGCGGAGCGGGGTCACTCGCCTCGTCGATCGCCTGGAGGCCGACGGCCTGGCTGGGCGTGGCTCGTGCGAGACCGATCGGCGTGGCGCCTGGGCGATCCTGACCGATGCCGGCCGGCGGCGGCTGCGCGAGGCGTCACCGACCCACCTGCGCGGGATCGGCGAGCACTTCCTGGAGCGGATCCCGTTCGCCGAGCTGGAGTCACTGCGCCGCACCTTGAGCCGCGTCGTCGACGACTAGTTAGGGGCTGGGGCTGCTGAGCTCCCCTTCCAGCTCGGCACGCAGGGTCCGCACCATGGCCGCGCGCGGGTCATCGGCAGCCATCGCCAGGAAGCTGTTGAACTGATCGACCGCCTGTGCGGCGTTGCCCTCCGCCCGAGCGATGAAGCCACGGAAGAATGGGATGTCCGGCTCCGTGGTGCCGGCGATCCTGGCGTATGAGTCGGTCGCTGCGGTGGCATCGGCCGTGTCGCCGGCCGCCAGGTAGGCAGTGATCAGCCGCCGATACGCGGAGCGGTCCTCGGGCTCGACCGAAACGAGGATGATCAGCGCTGCCGCCGCGCGCTGCAGGTCGCTGACGCTGTCGCCCGCCAGGTAGGCATCGGCCAGGTCGGAGAGGACCTGCGGATTGCGCGGGTCGCTGCCGAGCTTGCCGAGCAGGCGCTGGATCGCGGCCTGGCGGGCCGACTCGGCGGCCTGCTGATCGGCGAGCGCCTGGTCGACGACGGTGCGCTGGCCGAGGCCGAGGGGTGCCGGCAGGACAAAGCCGATGAGGAGGGCGACGCCCAGGATGCCCGCCAGCCAGGACGCGGCGCGCCGTCCGGCGGTGGGTGCAACTCCCGGAGCGGCCTGAACCGAACGCGCCGCATCCAGGTCGGCGAGGGATCGGGCGGCACGCAGCTCAGCCTCGGTTCGCTCGCGGGCGTAGGAGGCGTCGTCCAGCGAGCCGGCGCGTCGGTCTGCCTCCACGTCGCGCAGGGCCTCGAGCGCCACCCGGTGACGCAGCTCGAGGGCTTCGCGATCGGCGTCCGGGCTCGCGCCAGCAGCGACGCTGCTCGTCGAGGCACGCAACGGCCAGCCGATGACGACCGCCGCACCGGCAGCCAGCAGCACCAGGATGAGCCACTGTCCGAGGTCAGGCATCGAGCTCGGCCTCCTCCTCGCGAACGCGGGCCCGCAGCCGCTCGTTCGGCGGCGCGCCGGGCGCTGGCATCGGGGGCAGCGACCGCCCGCGCCAGAGCCACGCCGTCAACGCGGCGGCTCCCGCCAGCAGGCCGAGAACCGGCAGCCACCAGACCAGTGGCGTCGACGGGGCGAGCAGGATCCACGACCCGTAACGCTCCACGAAATGGGACCGCACGGCGTCTGGCGAGTCGCCGGCAGCGAGCAGCTCGTCGATCTCGGCGCGGATGGCAGCGGCGGACGCGGTGCGCGACTCGGCCACCGAGAGCGCCTGGCAGTCCGGGCAGCGCAGCTCGGAGGCGATCTGGCGCGCCTGCTCGGCGCGAGTCAATGCCGGCGAAGGCCGCAGAGCGTCGACCGCCACCAGGCCGGCCAGCGCCAGCAGCGCGGCCAGCGCCAGCGGCAGCGCCAGGCCCCTCACGACGCCACCCCGATCGCCGCCAGGCCGGCCGCCAGCGATGCGGCATCAAGGGGACCGATGTGGCGGCCGCGTACGATCCCGTCGGCAGCAGGTTCGGCCAGCCGCCGTCGCCGTAGCGGGCCAGGAAGCCGAGCGCGTTGTTCGGCGCGTCGTTGTAGAGGACGCCGACCAGCGTCAGGTCAGCCCCGTGATCGGCCTGCAGGCCCAGGAGGAATGGGTGCTCGTCGACGCACGACGGGATGCAGTAGCTGGCCCAGAAGTTGATCACCGCCGGCTTGCCGGCCAGATCGGCCGATGTGAACTGATCTCCCACCAGGGTCGTATCGGCAAACGAGGGAAGGGGCTTTCCGATCAGCGGAGATGGGGCATCGGTCGGGTTGCGGCCCAGTCCGGCGAAGAGGAGCCAGCTGAGCGGCACCACCACCAGCGGGACCAGCAGCCAGCGAAGCCGACCCGGCGGCATCGGTCAGGCCTCCGCCGGCGCGGGGGCCGGCTCGGCGACGGGCTCGGTGACGGCCACCCGTCGTCGATCCGGCCAGATGGCGAAAAGGGCGCCCATGCCGACGATCCCGCCCCCAAGCCAGATCCAGACCACGAGTGGATTGATGAAGACCCGCAGGCTGATCGTCCGAGTGGGGGCGTCATACGAGAGCAGGGTCACGTACAGGTCCTCGCCCGGCGTGGTCCACACCGCCGGGGTGGCGATGGCGGTCGTCGAGCTGGGGTAGCTGCGCAGCGCGGTCGAGAGCTGCCCGGACTGGCGCCCCGAGACGGTCAGCTCGGCGCGCGTCTCGCTGACCCGGGCGTCATCGGGCAGGGCTCGGGTGACCAGCTGGTCATAGGTCAGGGTGTAACCGCCGATCATCGTCCTATCGCCGGGCCGCATGGTCGTCGTCTCATCAACGCCCATGGTTGACGAGATGGCGATCGCCACCGCCATGACGCAGATGCCGGCATGGGCCAGGTAACCGCCGTAGCGTCGCCGGTTGCGGGTAGCCAGGCGCCAGGTGGCGGTCGCCGGCCCCTCCCCCCTGGTTCGCGCGCGCGCCTGCCCGCCACGCACCAGCTCGGTACCCATGATGGCCAGCACGAAGGTGGCCAGGCCGATCGCGGCCAGCGGCGCCGGCTCATGGACGGCGACGGCCCAGGCAGCGACCGTCACCCCCACCGCGGCCAGCACCGGCACCGCGAAGCGCTCGCGGACCGTGGCCCAGCTCGCCCCGCCCCATGGAAGTGCCGGCCCCACCCCGGCCAGGAAGAGAAGGGCGACGAAGAACGGGGCGTTGACCCGGTTGAACCAGACCGCTCCCAAGCTGGCCCGCGAGCTGCTGGTGACCTCCACGAAGAGCGGGTAGAGGGTCCCGAACAGGACGGCGAAGGTGATCGTCAGGAAGAGCAGGTTGTTGAAGAGGAAGGCGGACTCGCGGCTGACGATCGCGCCCGGCGGTCGCGTGTCGCGCAGGTCGGGCAGGCGCCAGACAAGGAGGGTGAGGGCGCCCGCCAGGGTCAGCACGATGGCCGACGCGAACCAGGCGCCGATCCCCGAGGTGGTGAAGGAGTGGATGCTGATCACCACCCCGGATCGGGTCAGGAAGGTGCCGACCAGGGTCAGCGTGAAGGTGGCGATGACCAGTGCATGGGTCCATGTCCGCAGCGTTCCGCGCCGTTCCGCGACCATGCTGGAATGGATGAAGGCGGTGGCCGTCAGCCACGGCAGCAGGGCGGCATTCTCGACGGGGTCCCACGCCCAGTACCCGCCCCAGCCAAGGACCGCGTAGCTCCACCAGGCGCCGGCCACGATCCCCAGGGTCAGGAAGATCCACGGGACCAGCGTCCAGCGTCGGACGACCGCCAGCCACTCCTCGTCGGTGCGACGGGTGATGAGCGCCGCCATGCCGAACGCGAAGGGAATCGCCATTCCGGTATAGCCCAGGTAGAGGAGCGGCGGATGGAGGCCCATGAACGGGTGGTTCTGCAAGAGCGCGTTCGGGCCGCTCCCCTCGCTTGCGACCGGGGTGACGCGCACGAACGGGTCCCCCGCCCAGGACATGACGGCGAAGAAGAAGCCGATACCGGATGCCAGCGTGGCGCCCACCCAGGGCATGAGCGCCGGCAGCCGATCCCGGTATCGATACAGGACCAGCGCCGCCCAGCCGCTGGCCAGCAGGGTCCAGAACAGGATCGACCCCTCGAGCGCCGCCCACAGCGAGATGAACGAGTAGAACGGCGGCGTGGTGGTGGCGTTGTTGCGCACCACGTAGGCGACGCTGAAGTCGTGGGCCAGGAGCGAGATGATCATGGCGCCGCAGGCGACTGCGGCCAGGGCAAAGGCGGCGAACATGGCGCGGCGTGCCGAGGCGGCGACCGCCGCCCCACCACCACGGCCTGCGACCACGAAGGCCCCGAGCGCATAGAGGGTGACCGCCAGGCCGATCACCACGGCCAGGTGGCCGATGGTCGGGATCATCCGCCCGGATCGATGACCTGCGACGGAATGGCGCCCTTCGTCGGCGCCACGTAGTTCTCGTCGTGCTTCACGATCACCTGGCTCGCCTGGAAGACGCCGTCGGCGCCCAGCTGCCCCTCGACCACCGCCCCGATCCCCTCCCGGAAGGAGCTGGCCGGTGCCACGCTGCTGTGGACAGTGATCTCGTGGGTGCCATCGGTGAGCGCGAATGTCAGGTCGGTCCCAGGGCCTGAGACGCTCCCGACCTTGACGAGACCGCCCAGGCGCACCGTCTCACCCACGGCCGCCGTGCCCCGGGCCAGCAGCTCGCTGGGGGTGACGTAGTAGACCAGGGCGTTCCCGATCCCGCTGAAGGCGAAGTAGGCGATCACCGCGGCGATGATCGCGACTCCCAGGACGGCACCCCACACTCGCCGGCGCGGCGCCACCGGCGGCGGGGCGGGAGGGGCAAGCGTCATCTGCCGCTGTCGGGCAGTGGTGGCGCGGCATCCGCCTCCTTGCGGATCCGCAGCGATCGCTCGCGCGCCGTCCGCAGCCTGCGCAGGAGGGTCAGCACGTACATCGCCAGGCCGCCCAGGATGACACCGTATCCGGCCAGGACGAAGCCGACGTCGCTCATGGCGTCGACTCCTGCACCGGGGCCGCCTGCGACGTCCCAGCGGGCGCGGTGTGCGCCGCGAGCGACGCGCGACGGGCGGCGCTGATCCGGCCCACCCGCCCGTGCTCCTCGATCTGCCATTCGATCCTGGCCAGCTGGTAGCGGCGGATCATCAGGTAGCCCCACACCAGGGTGAAGGCGCCCAGCATCAGGAGCAGCGCTGCCACGAACTGCAGCGGGGCGCTGGGGTGGAGCAGCTTGTCGGGCGAGCCGATGGTCGGCCCCTGGTGCAGGCCGCGCCACCAGATGACGCTGAAGTGCACGATCGGGATGTCGACCGCCGCGATGAGCCCCACGATGGCGGCCCGAGTCGCCCGCCGTGCCGGGTCCTCGCTGAGGCGCCGCAGGAGGAGATACCCAAGGTAGAGCGCAAGGAGCAACGCGGTGGTGGTCAGGCGCGGGTCCTCCCACTGCCAGTAGACGCCCCACACCGGCCGGCCCCACATCATCCCGCCCCAGATGGTGAAGGCGGTGAAGAGGACACCGACCTCGGCGCCGGCGAGGGCAACCGCGTCGAGGCGAAGGTCGCGGAGCCACAGGTAGGCGATCCCCGCCAGCGCGGTCACCCCGAACGACATGTACGCGATCCAGGCCGATGCGACGTGCACGTACATGATTCGCTGCGCGTCGCCCTGGTTCAGGTCCGCCGGCACCACGAAGAGCCCGAAGAATGCGGCGCCGATGACGGCCAGCACGCCGCCGATCCCCAGCAGGCGGGTCCTCATCTCATTCCTCCAGCAGGAACCCGTACGTCCCCGCCCCGACCACCAGCATGACGACGTCGAACCCAGCCAGCAGCTGCAGCCACGAGCCCAGCTCCCGGAATGGGTCGCCGGTCAGCGCGGCGGTCGTGGCCTTGA
>VBJX01000008.1 GCA_005879775.1 Chloroflexota bacterium | reverse complement strand
ATGGCGATCCGCAGCAGGAAGCGGTCCAGCTGCGCCTCGGGGAGGGCAAACGTTCCCTCCAGCTCGATCGGATTCTGCGTTGCCAGCACCAGGAACGGATCGGGGAGCGGCCGGGTCTGGCCCTCGGCACTCACCTGGCGCTCCTGCATCGCCTCCAGCAGGGCGGACTGGGTCCGTGGCGTGGCGCGGTTGATCTCGTCCACCAGCAGCACGTTCGCGAAGACCGGACCGGGCAGGAAGTGGAACTCGTCACCCTTCAGCACGCTGGAGCCGGTCACATCGGTTGGGAGCAGATCAGGAGTTCCCTGGACGCGTGCGAAGGTCAGGCCCAGCGAGCTGGCGAATGCCCGGGCCAGCAGCGTCTTGCCGACGCCCGGGACATCCTCGACCAGGGCGTGGCCACCTGCCAGCAGGGCAGTCACCAGCAGCCGCAATGGCAGCTCGGCGCCGACCACAGCGGCTGACACCGCCT
>VBJX01000007.1:16388-20953 GCA_005879775.1 Chloroflexota bacterium | reverse complement strand
CGTAATGGCTACCACGGCCGCCGCGCGGCGGTTCACTCGCCGATCAGGAGGCTGCGGAGCTCCGCTTCACGTTCGCCGGAGGTGACGGCCAGCAGCTTGTCGCCGGCGCGCAGGATCGTCTCGGGGCGGACCGCGATTGCCCGCGTGTCCCGCACGATCACCGCCACCGTGCTCCCCTCCGGGAGGCGCAGGTCCCGGAGCTCCTTGCCGATGGCCGGCGAGTCGCCGTCGAGCTGCGCCTCCACGATCTGCACCTCTCCACCCTCCAGATCGGCGAGGTGGAGCAGGTCGTGGATCGGGATCTCATGCTCGATCACCGCCAGGATGGTGCGCGTGGGGCTCACCGTGTCGTCGATCGCCAGGCGGCGGAAGAGCGGCTCGTTCTTGGGGTTGTTGACGCGGGCGATGGCTCTGGGGACGTTGAACTTCATCTTGGCCACCTGGCAGGCGACCAGGTTGTCCTCGTCATCGCCGGTGACTGCCGCCACCACGTCGGCGCGGCCCATCCCCGCCTCGGCCTGGTAACGACCTTCGCATCCGTCATTGGGGATCACGATGCTGCCCAGCTCGTCGGCGATCGTGCGGGCGCGGCCGGGATCCTTCTCGATCATCACCACCTCGTGGCCGGCGGCGAGCAGCTCCTTGGTCAGGTAGTAGCCGACGTTCCCTCCCCCGATGACGACGACGTACACCGCGCTCAGCCCCCGTTTCCGGGGCTGTCGACGGCAAGCGCGGCATCGGCCTCGGCATCGGCGCGGGACCCCTCCGGCGGCGCGCCGCGGAGTGGCTCGGCGGTGGGTGGCTCGACGAAGCCGTTCGTTGCCTCGGCGCCCTGGGTGGCGGCGACCACCAGCGCGTCGGCGATGGCGACGGTGCGGCACATCGTCTCCAGGCCCAGCGTGCGGTAGGCCTCGGCACGCAGCGGATCGTTGATCTTGGCGATCACCCGCGGGATGCCGAAGATGTGCTTGCCGAGCTGGGCGCCGAGGGAGTTCCGGTTGTCGCCCTCGGTGAGGGCCATGAGGAGGTCCGCCATATCCGCGCCGGCGCCGCGCAGGATGTCCTCATCGGTCCCGCTGCCACGCACCGTGACCCCGCCGAAGGTCGATGGCAGGCGATTGAAGGCACGCTGGTCGACGTCGATCACCGTCACGTGGTCGCCGCGGCTGTCGAGCTCAGCGGCGGTCCTGGCCCCGACCCGTCCGCAGCCGATGATGATCACCCTCATGGCGCGTGTGCCAGCTCCTCCGTCTCCGCGCGCAGGCACCAGACCGGCGCCGTCGAGTTGCGCATGACGTACGGGACCGTGCGCCCCGCATCCCAGCCCCCGCCGAAGCGCTTCTTATAGCGTAGACCCATCACGATCAGGTCCGCGCGCTGCGCGACGGCGTCATCGACGATGGCCGCGCCCGCGACGCGCGCCTGGGAGATCCCGGTGCTGACCGTCACGCCCTGCTCGGTGAGGAACGCCTCGCCCCGGCCGAGCACCTCGTCGGCATAGGCCACCGCCTTGGGATCCTGCGCATCCAGCTGGCGCTCGAACGGAACCTCGATGACGTGCGTCAGGAGCGCCTGTCCCGAGCTCCCGGCCAGCAGGACCGCAGTTAGCCGGAGCGCCCCCTCGTCCGCTTCGGTCCCCGCCATCGGGACCAGGATTCGCTCGAACGTCAGCAGGGTTGGGCGCTTCTCGCGACGGCCGAACATCATGCGGGCGATATCGTACGGCGCTCCCGCGGCGCCTGGCGCTCCCTCAACGGCCGATGCTCAGCCGCTCGACCAGCCAGCGCGGCAGATGCACGTCGCGCATCAGCTGCTGGGTGAGAGCGATCTCATAGGGGACGCGGCGAAACTCGGCGTGTCCGGCCTCCGGGTCGAGGAGGAGATACGACGCCAGCGGGTTGCCGTCGCGGGGTTGGCCGACGCTCCCCGGGTTGATGAGCGCGCGACTGGCATCGAGGGTGATCGGCTCTTGCGGAGTGGCGGCCACGACGAGCATCTGTGGCCCGTCGGCCCGATAGATGACCGGCAGGTGGGTATGGCCGTAGAGGCACAGCCGCGTCTCGAACGAGCCGAGGTTGTCGGCCGCGATGGCGGCGTCGGTGATGTACTCCCAGATCGGCTCGCGTGGTGAGCCGTGGACCGCGGTCAGCTCCCCGTCGCGCCGGACCTCGGGGAGCGCGGCCAGGTAGGCACGCGCATTGTCGTCGAGCACCCCCGCGGTCCAATGGATGGCGGCGGCCGCGTCCGGGTTGAACCAGGCGGAGTCGACGGTCCCGATGGCGGCCCCGTCGTGGTTCCCCATCACCGATCGGGCGCCGAGCTCCTGGAGCCGGCGGATCACCTCGTTCGGCTGCGGTCCGTAGCCGACGATGTCGCCCAGGACCCAGATCTCGTCGACCTTGGGCAGGTCGTCGCGCACCGCGTCGAGGGCAGCGAGATTGGCGTGGATGTCCGACAGGACCGCTAGGCGCATGGGGCTCCGAGTATACCGATGGTCCTGCGCTCCCCATCCATCTAGGCGAGCGGACGCTGGGTCGGCTCGCCGGCCCTCCGCGGGAACCGGCGGTCGGTCGCGCGCTCCTTTCCGATCACCACGAACCGGTGGCCGCCGAGGGCCGTCAAGCCCGGCTCGATCAGCCGCGCCTCGCCTCCGCCGAGCTGACGGGCGGCCGCCTGGCCGCGCGTCCACTCCTCGTCACCGGTGGTCAGCGGCCCCTTCCAGGCCACGAGTGAGCCGCCGAGGCGAAGGAGCGGCAGGGCGAGCTCAACCAGGACCGGCAGCGGCGCGCAGGCGCGGGCCGTGACGAGGCCGTACCGCTCTCGATGGGCGGGGTCACGGCCAATCACCTCGGCCCGCTTCGCCAGAACCATCACCCCGGTGAGCCCGAGTCGCTCGCAGATCGCGCGCAGTGCATCGGCCTTCTTGCCGACCGGGTCCACGAGCGTCCAGCGCCGGCCCGGCCTGGCCAGCGCCAGCGGAATGGCGGGCACGCCTCCACCGGAGCCGAGGTCGACGGCCCGTCCCGGGGTCGCGTCGAGCAGGGCCAGTGCGGAGAGCGCATCGAGCAGGTGCAGGCGCGCGACGGCATCGGGCTGGGTGAGGCGCGTCAGGTTGGTCCGCTGGTTGGCCTCGAGAAGCAGCGCGACATAGCGCTCGATGGCATCGGAGAAGCCCGCCGGCAGGCCAGCTGCGGCCGACGGAGCATCAGCGAGGAGGGCCTCGAGGGCGACGCGGGCCTGGCGCGCGGCACGCGCGGGCTCATCGGCGAGATCGTCCTGGCGCGGCAATGAGAATGCCTCCGCGGTGGCGTTTCGGTTTTCCCGGTCGCGCTCGGTGCTGGCCGGCTTTCGCATCGGCCCCGCGCGCGTCCGGTTACCGTACTCGGCCGCCGGGGAAGCAGGACGGTTACCGTACCAGCCCAGGGAGTTGACGACAACCGAGGTTATCCACCAACCGTCGTCGAACGACCGGATCTGTGGATAAGTGCCCCGGCTATACTGGCCTTCGATGGCGCCAGGTGCCCAAGGGGCAGGTACGATCGGGGACCAGTGGCGGCGCGCCTGACTGATGGCTCGCCGCGGTTCGCTCACCAGAGCGAGGCCGAACTGGCGAGGATTCTCGACTTCTACCAGGTCGCATGGCGCTACGAACCCGATCTCTTCCCGATCTCCTGGAACGCCGACGGCGCGGTCGTCGAGTCGTTCGCCCCCGACTTCTACCTGCCCGAGATCGATCTCTACGTCGAGCTGACGACCCTCAAGCAGGCCCTGGTGCGCAAGAAGAACCGGAAGCTCCGCTGGCTCCGGCAGCTCTACCCGGAGATCCGGGTGAAGCTCTTCTACGCGCGTGACTTCAACGCCCTCATGCTCAAGTACGGGCGTCTCGACTTCCTGGCGGACGTGGCTGCCATGAACGGGAACGGACCGCTGAACGAGCCCGCTCCGTGATCCATGACGACGTCGAGGAGGTCCTCCTCACCGACGCCCAGATCCGGACGCGGGTGGCGGAGCTGGGCGCCCAGCTGTCGCAGGACTTCGACGGTCGCGATCCGGTCCTGGTCAGCGTCCTGAAGGGATCGATCATCTTCCTGGCGGACCTGGTGCGAGCCATGGAGATCCCCCTCTCTGTCGACCTGATGGAGGTGAGCAGCTACGGCGCATCGACCGAGAGCAGCGGCCAGGTGCGGATCCTCAAGGACCTCTCGAGGCCGATCGAGGGGCGCCACGTCGTGGTCGTGGAGGACATCATCGACACCGGGTTGACCCTCAACTACCTGCTGCGCTACCTGCGCGACAAGGGTCCCGCCTCGCTCGGCATCTGCTGCCTGCTCGACAAGCCGGCCCGTCGGTTGGCGCCGATCGAGATCGACTACCGGGGGTTCACCATCCCGGATCGCTTCGTCATCGGCTACGGGCTCGACTACGACGAGCGGTATCGCAACCTGCCGTATATCGGGGTGCTCAGGCCATCGGTCTACGGCGCGTCTGCCGCTCCCGAATAGGGCCGTCCGATGGGTCCGACCTCCCGCGGCCACTACCGATTCCCGATCCTGCTCGGCAGCCTG
>VBJX01000007.1:1869-16165 GCA_005879775.1 Chloroflexota bacterium | reverse complement strand
GGTCGGCTACTGGCCGTTCCCGCAGCAGTCGCCCGGGATCGCGACGGCCGTGGTCGGCGTGGCGCTGATGCTCTACGGAGCGGGGCGCGGCTTCACGGTCAGCCGCTTGGGCTAGGGGTCGGCAGCGGGGCCGGCAGGACCAGCTCGCTGAGCACGATCCAGCCGACGAAGACCACGATCAGCAGGCCGGCCAGGATCAGGATCGGACGCAGGTCAGGTCGGTAGTCTCCAGGCGAGCGCCTCGGCCGGGGTTCTTCGCCTGACATCGGGTCTGCCCGGTCAGATCTCGCCGAGATAGGCCTGGCGCACCTGCTGGTTGGCGGCGAGGTTGGCCGCCGTGTCGGACAGGATGATCCTGCCGGTCTGCAGCACATAGCCGCGGTGGGCCACGTTGAGCGCCATCTGGGCATTCTGCTCGACGAGCAGCACGGTGGTCCCCTGGGCATTGATGTCGGCGATGATGGCAAAGATCTGCTCGGTCAGGATCGGAGAGAGGCCCATCGACGGCTCGTCGAGCAGGAGCAGCACCGGGTGCGCCATGAGCGCCCGGGCGATGGCCAGCATCTGCTGCTCGCCGCCGGAGAGGGTCCCCGCCTTCTGCGTGCGCCGCTCCTTCAGCCGCGGGAAGAGGTCGTAGACACGAGCCACGTCCGCGGTGATCGAGACCCCCGGGCGGCTGAAGGCACCCATCTGCAGGTTCTCGTAGACGCTCATTCGGGCGAAGACATGCCGTCCCTCCGGCGCCTGGGCGATCCCCAGCTTGACCACGTCGTGGGGCGGCATCTGCTGGAGCTCTCGATCCTCGAAGAGGACCCTCCCCTCGCGGGGTCGCTGGATGGCGCTGATGGTCCGCAGCGTGGTCGACTTGCCAGCGCCATTCGACCCGATGAGGGTCACGATCTCGCCGCGCTCGACCTCCAGGCTGACTCCCTTGAGCGCGTGGATGTTGCCGTAGTAGGTGTGCACGTCATCCAGCTGCAGCATGTGGGCCATCAGGCGGTCGCCTGCTTTCCGAGGTAGGCCTCGATGACCCGTGGGTTGGCGCGGATCTCCGCGGGCTCGCCCTCGGCGATCTTCTCGCCGTAGTCGAGGACCGTGATCCGCTCGCTGACCCCCATCACGACCTTCATGTCGTGCTCGATCAGCAGGATCGTCAGGCGCAGCTCACGGCGCAGGCGCCCAATGAAGTCGGTCATCTGCCGCGTCTCGCCGGGGTTCATGCCAGCGGTCGGCTCGTCGAGAAGGAGCAGCTTCGGGTCGCTGGCCAGAGCGCGCGCCACCTCGAGTCGACGCTGGTCGCCATAGGACAGGTTCTTGGCCAGCTCATTCTCGGTCCGCCGCCGCAGCCCCACCAGCTCCAGCAGCTCGCGGGCTCGCTGGAGCACCTCCTCCTCTTCGCGCCGAATCGACGGCGTGCCGAAGATCGCGTGGAACCACTGTCCTCGCATGCGGACGTGGCGCCCAACCTGGACGTTGGCGATGGCGGTCATGTTCTGGAACAGGCGGATGTTCTGGTAGGTGCGGGCGGTCCCGAGCTCGGCGACTTCATGCGGCTGCATGCCAGTGATGTCCACGCCATCGAAGCTGATCGACCCCGAGGTCGGGGCGTAGATGCCGGTCAGCTGGTTGAAGAAGGTCGTCTTGCCGGCTCCATTCGGCCCGATGATGGCCACGATCGCATTGCGCGGGATGTCGAAGTCGATGTCGCGGTTGGCGGTCAGGCCTTCGAACTGCTTGGTGACCTTGTGGGCCTCGAGCAGGAGGCGTGCTCCGCCCTCGTCGCCCATCATCGCCTGGGGATCGATGGCGTGCGTCTCCACGGCTCAGCCCTGCTCCGCGGGGGTGAGCGCGCCGCCATCGGCCCCCGGCTCTTCTTCCTCGTCCGCCTCGTGGAGCTCCTGCTGCCGAACCCGGTCGGGTAGCAGGCCCTCGGGGCGCAGCAGCATCATCAGGACGAGGACGCCGCCGTAGACGAGCAGCTTGAACTCGGCGAACTCGCGGAGCAGCTCCGGAAGGCCGATGAGCGCCAGGGCACCGACCACCACGCCCGGGATGCTCCCCATCCCGCCCAGGATGATGATCGAGAGGACCGTGATCGAGACGAGGATGTTGAACGTCCCCGGGAAGACTGATGCCAGGTGGGTGGCGAAGACCGCGCCTCCCAGGCAGCCGACGGAGGCGCCCAGCGCGAAGGCCAGTAGCTTGTAGTTGGTGACGTTGACCCCGGTGGCCTGCGCCACGTCCTCGTCCTCGCGCATCGCGTTCCAGGCCCGCCCGATACGCGAGTACTTGAGCCGGGTGGCGACGATGGCGGCGATGACGCAGAAGAAGAGGAGGGGGTAGTAGGTGAGGGTCGGGCCGGTGAGCTGCCAGCCCAGGATCGGGACCGAGACCTTCGCGACGCCGAAGAGGGGCGGCACGCCAAGGATCCCCTGCGTCCCTCCGAACCAGGGCTTGAGCGCATCTGACAGGAAGAGGAGGCGGGCGATCTCGCCGAAGCCCAGGGTCACGATGGCCAGGTAGTCGCCACGCAGTCTGAGCACCGGGGCCCCGATGAAGAGCCCGGTCACGGCCGCTCCCAGGATGACGATCGGGAGCGCCACCCAGAAGGGCAGGCCCACGCCGAGGGACGAGATCGGCGAGGTGAGCAGCGCCGTCAGGTAGGAGCCGACCGCGTAGAAGGCCACGTACCCCAGGTCGAGCAGCCCGGCGTAGCCGACCACGATGTTCAGGCCCAGGGCCAGCAGGGTATAGAGGCCCACGAAGACGAGGACCTGGCTCAGGAACGACCCGGCGATCTGTGGCAGGGCCAGCAGGAAGACGATCAGCAGCAGCAGTGTCACGCCGCGAATCGTCGCCTGGGTGCCCGGATCGGCCGCCGCCACCCGCGCTCGGTAGCGGGCTCGAACCCGCGGCCAGGCGACGCTGCCCACCGCGAAGATGGCGAACACCACGATCGCCGACGCGATGCTCAGGCCCTTGTGGGTGAACAGGAAGCGCGAGACCCCCTCGAGCTTGAAGTCGGTCAGCCGGGGGCGCAGGAACGGCTCGAGCATGCTGATCACCACCACCCCGATGACGCCGGTGATGGCGGGTCGTCGCACGCGGCTGGGTACCACGGCCGCAACCGCCCCGATCAGGCCCAGGGCGGCGGCCAGGGCCAGGTTGAGAAGCGCCCCGATCGAGGCGTCCTGGTCGAAGGCGAGGAACGCGAGCAGGGGCGGCGAGATGCGGACCAGGATGTGGCGGATGTCCACGGCGCTGGCAAACAGCAGCGCGGCAGCGACGATCACGCCGCTCACCGCGCCGAGCAACAGGCCCGCCACCAGCCGCGGCGCGAGATCGGTTCCGCGGCGGGCGACGACGTAGCCGGCCGCCAGCGGAGGAGCGGCCAGCATCAGGCGGCCGAGGGTCACGACCCCGGTGATAGTGTTCCGCGCCGAGAAGGCGAGCACGATGCCGACCGCCACCAGGTAGAGCATCACCGCCCCGGTGATCAGGCCCAGCGAGATGGCGCGCCGCAGCTGGGAGGCCGATCCTCTCATCTCAACGGTTCTCCGGCCGGCCGAGGATGCCGTACGGGCGGAAGATGAGGACCAGGACCAGCACGCTGAAGGCGACCACGTCGCGCAGCTGGTTCGGTGACGGCACTCCCAGGCCCGACAGGAGCAGGTTCGGCCCGATCGACTCGAGCACCCCCAGGGTCAGGCCGCCGAGCATGGCGCCGATGATGTTGCCGATGCCTCCCAGCACGGCCGCGGTGAAGGCCTTGATTCCGGGCAGGAAGCCCATGAACCAATGGACCTGGTTGAAGACGATTGCGTAGAGCACCCCCGCCGCTCCGGCGAGCATGCCGCCGACCGCGAAGGTGATGGAGATCGTGCGATCCACGTTGATCCCCATCAGCGCGGCGGTGTCTTTGTCCTCGCTGATGGCCCGCATCGCGCGGCCGGTTCGCGTCTTCTCCACGAACCAGTAGAGGGCAGCCATGATGACCAGGGCGGACACGATCACCACCACGTGGGTCTTGAGGATCCCGACGCCGAAGATCTCGAACTTGCCGACGAGGATCTTCAGCTGCGGGTAGGCCTTGACCTGCTCGCCGTAGAGTCCGCGCACGCTGTTGCTGATGAAGAGCGACGCGCCGATGGCGGTGATCAATGGCACCAGCCTGGGGGCGCGACGCAGGGGCCGGTAGGCGATCCGCTCGAGGAGGATGGCGACTGCTGCCGAGCTGACCATGGCCACCACCAGCACGATCGCCATGCCGACGATCGGGTTGGCATCCAGGAAGCCCGAAGACCCCAGTGCATCGGCCACGAAGAAGGCGGTCATCCCGCCGAACATGAAGACGTCGCCGTGCGCGAAATTGATCATCAGCAGCACGCCATAGACCAGCGTGTAGCCGAGGGCGATGAGGGCGTAGACGCTGCCCTGGGCGACTCCGAAGATGAGCAGGTCGCGCCACTGCTCCCAGGTCAGCTTCCCTGCGGAGAGGGTCGCATAAGTACCGATCACGACGCCGATGGCGACGACGACGCGGATCGCCAGCAGGATGATGTCGACCAGCGACACGCGCCGGATTCGCCGCACCTGCCCACTCCTCCGCTGCGGGGCCGGGGGTTGTATCAGGAGCGGGTGAGCCGATGGCCGGCTCACCCGCTCCCGTCAGTCCGAAAGCTTGGCCCGTTCAGCCGCCTACGAGGCAGACCGAGTGGTCCAGACCTCCGTGTAGACGAGCGCGCCTGTCGAGTCTGGCTTGAGCTGCGCGATCGAGACCTCGCTCGAGCCGCAGTCGCCGTTCTCGTTGCAGGTCAGCGTCCCGGTCAGGCCGGGGTAGTCCTTGAGGTTGTGGACGTACTCGCGAATCGCGTCGCGCGGGATCTGCAGGTTGCCGTCGGCATCGGTCACAGCCACCGCCGCGATGGCATCCATCAGGATGTTCGCCGCGTCGTAGGCATGCGCGTGGTACGGGGCCAACGGAGTGGTGGTTCCGGATAGCGCGTAGTACTTCGGCAGGAAGTCATTGGTGTACTTGTCGCCGAAGTTCAGGTCCGGACCGGAGAAGTACATCCCCTTGTCGGCCGCGAACTGTCCGGCGGCCGCAATGAACGCTCCGTCCTTCAGACCATCGGCGCCGAAGAGGATCGTGTTCTCCAAGCCGGCGACGTCGGCCGTCTGCTTGGTGAGGAGCGGACCCTCAGGGCTGAAGATGGGGTAGAAGAGGAGCTGGGGCTTGTCGGCCGCGATCGTGGTCAGGACCGGATGGAAGTCCGTGTCGCCGACGTTGACCGCTTCCTGATGAGAGACGGTCCCGTTGCAGAGCTCCTTGAACTTGTCCGCAAAGACCTGCTGCAGCTGCTCCGCGTACGGGCTGCCGTCGTGAACCGTTGCCGCCGTGGTGACCTTGAGCTCCTCGCAGGCGTACTTGGCGACCGCAGCTCCCTGCACGTTGTCGTTGTACGCAGTGCGGAAGTAGAACGGGCCACCGAAGTCGTCCTTGTCGGGGTTCGTCAGGGACGGGGCGGTATTGGACGGAGAGATCATCACCAGGCCTGCCGCCGCCAGGACCGGCATGGCCGGGACCGCGGTGCGCGAGCAGGTGGTGCCGATGACTCCGACGATGGTGGTGTCTGCCACGATCGCCTGTGCGGCCGTCTGGCCGCTGGCCGCGTCGCCGCAGCCGGCATCCTCGTGGACGATCTCGACGTCGTGACCAAGCAGCTGGCCACGGTCGGCGATCGCAACGTCGATGCCGAAGTTGCTGTCATTACCCAGGAACGCCACGTCGCCGGTGATGGCCAGCGCGCTGGCTATCCGGATCGGGTCGCCGGGTGCTACCTCCACGCAGTGGAATGCATCGGCGGCGCAGATGGCGGCGGCATCAGGCGGGGCACTGCTGGCGGCCGCGCTCTGGGATGGGCTGGCGCCCTGCGAGGTACACGCGGCGAGCACAAGGAGCAACACCGCCAGAAGGGCGCTCCATCGCAAGAGTTTCTGCATCCAGTTCTTCCTCCAAGTTGGTCGGGGGCGCGAGCAATCAGCGCTCGTGCAAACAGAGTGGGCCGCATCATAAGGGCCCTTTCGCCCATGACGCAAGGTGTTTCTGATTCGGCACCGGGTGGGTGGCGAGCGGGTCCCGGAGACCCGCGCCGAAGGTCCCGGCAGGGCACGAGGAGCCCGCGTGGTATGCTTCCTCGGGTACGTCTGCAGCATTCGCGCTGCGTCACGCTCCCGAGAGGCTCCCGTGGAGTATCACGTCCGCAGCGCTCGCCTGACCGATGTCGACGCCGCGATCCGCATCCTGATGCGCGACCCGGCCACCACCGACGAGCAGCGCGACGACGCCGATCGGCTCCGCAACCTTCTCTTCGTCCCGTCCGCGACCGTGGTCGTGGCCGAGGCTGAACGGCGGGTGATCGGAGTGGGAGTCCTCTCGATTCGTCCCGCGGTCCACTCGGGCCCCTTCATCGGCGTCATCGATGAGCTCGGAGTGGAGGCCGCCAGGACGGAGGAGCGCGCCGCGCGAGCAGCAGACGCCGCGCAGCGGAGGGCCATTGGTGCCTCGATTGCCGAGCACTTGGTGGTCTCCGCGCGCAACAAGGGTTGCACGCGCGTGGATGTCACCGATCCTCTCGCATCCGCCGAGCTGGCGCTGCTCAAGCGCGCCGGGTTCGGCCGTCGAGGGCCGCTGCTGAGCCGCGCCATCGGCTGAAGATCAGACCGAGGCGCGCCGGGCCGGGACACCAGGCGCACAACCGCAGATCAACTACATCTAGGAGAAGCTCACTTGAGCAAGAACGTGGCCGTCTTCGTTGACGTTGCCAACCTCTACTACTCGGCTCGCGGCCAGGAGGTCGACGTGGATTACGTCGCCCTCCTCAAAGCGGCCACCAAGGGGCGCGACCTGATTCGCGCCTATGCCTACTCCGGGCTCGACCCGGAGAACGAAAACCAGCGCAAGTTCATCGACTTCCTGGGCAAGAACGGCTACAAGGTCGTTCACAAGGACATCCGCAAGTTTGGCGACGGACGGGTCAAGGCAAACCTGGACATCGAGCTGGTCGTCGACCTGTTCCGCCTCCGCGATCGGATGGATATCGCGGTCATCGTCTCCGGCGATGGTGACTTCGCGCCCGCCATCCGCGCCCTCCAGGACGAGGGCGTGCGCTGCGAGGTGATCAGCTTCCGGCCGAACACGAGCTCCGACCTGATCGCGGTCGCCGACGAGTTCATCGACATCATGAAGATCATCGGGATCGGCCGCGGCAAGGACGCCGAGAAGGCCGACAAGGTGATGAGCGCGCCGCCGATGCCGGCCAAGGAGGTCGTTCCGGAGTTCGGCTTCCGCGAGGCCCCGGCCTCGGTGGCCGCCGCCGCCTTGGCGGCCCTGCGCGAGGGGAAGGACGGCAAGCCCGCGTCCCGAGGTCGTGGTCGCGGCCGGAGCCGGGCGACAGCTCCGGCAGAGATGGCTGATGTGCCGCCGGCCGCGGAGCAGGCGAGCGCGCCGGCCGTACCGTCAGGAGATGGCGCCGAGGGCAGCAGCGAGGTTCGACGTCGTCGCCGCCGCCGTGGCGGCCGTGGGCGAGGCCGCGGTCGGGGGCACGCCGAGGGAGCTGCCGCGGCTGAGGCCGGAACGCCGGCCGAACCGTCAGCGGAGATCGGCTGGGTCGAGCTGGACGACCTGTCGCAGGTCGGCGAGGACCAAATCGACGAGCCACGCGAGTACACCTTCGAGGAGGCCGATCCGGAGACCCTCGCCGAGCTCGGCCTCTTGCCGGAGACCCAAGCCGCCGCTGAGGCGGTGGCTGCCGCTGAAGCGGTCACTGCCGATGAGGCGGTCACCACGGCAGAAGCAGCGCCAGCGGAAAAGGCGTCGACCAGGGCCTCGTCCTCCAGGTCACGCCGATCGCGCAGCAAGCCTGCGGAAGTGGTGTCGGAGGTGGCTCCGGCGACATCCGGCGGAAGGACACGTCGTGCGAGTTCTGGTGCCAAGGCGCCCGCGGTCGAAGGCACTGACCGGAAGCCCCGAGGGCATCGAGCGGCGAAGGCCGCTGCGCCCGCGGTCGACGAGAAGAAGGCGGCCTCCGCGCCCCGCGGTCGTTCCCGTGCCAAGGCTCCGGCGAAGAGCACCAGTCCCTCCGCCGAGGCGCCCGGCGACGGCGAGCCCGAGGGAATCTGGCAGCGCTTTCGTTCGGGCCGGGAGAAGAACGCCTAGCGGCTAGTTGATCGCCTCGCCGGCCGGCGGAGTGGCGTCGATCGGCGGGCGTCGCTTTGCGGTGCGGGGAGGCGGGGCCTGGATCTCCTCCTCCACGATTGGCTCCTCGGCCTCCGACCGCTGGAAGAGCGGCACCCAGTCGCCGGCGTTGGCTGCTGCGGCGTCGCGGGCGCGGCCGGCCGCGTCGCGCGCCCGGACAGCGGCCTCGCGGGCCCGTTCCGCCGTCTCACGGGCGGTGACGGCCAGCTCGTCGCGCATCTGCCGTCCGGCCTTCGGGGCGGTGAGCAGGGCGGCGACGATGCCGGCGGCCGCTCCCAGGATGATCCCGGTGAAGAACGCGCCCCAATGGCCGCGCTCCTTCCGGATGCCGAGCCGCCCGGCGGCGTCATCGACGAGTCCGCCGACCACCGGTGCGGCGGCTCCGGCAGCCCCGATGGCCATGGCGCGGCTACGAATGAACTTGCGGATCGTGGGGGAGTAGTCCTTCCACGTCCTGCGGCTCCAGCGGGCGGCGTCACGGCTGGCGCGCCCGATCGTCTCGGTCGCCTCCTTGCGCATCGGCGCCGACTCCCGCCAGGCGTCGGTGGCTGATCGGCCATTGCGCCTCTCCTTTCGTCTTCAGGCGTGGGCGGTCGCCAAAGTATAAAAGGCCTGCCTTGCTGGCGCCCCGCCGGGCGCCTCCATCCGATGCGGCGGGTCCGGTTGCCGGCCGGCCGCCAGCGTGGAGTGCCCGTGGCTGCCAGGCGGGGCATGCGGCGCGGATCATCCCCCGGCACCCCTCACCGATCGGTTAGCACCGGCTTACCGGGCTCTCTCCGTATACTCGGGGCCATGACCCATCCCGACCAGCTTGCGGGCTTTCGCAGCCTGGGGCAGGCGACGGCCCGAGCGATCGTCGTGCGTGCCGCCGCGCACGATCGGCTGCAGCGCACGCTCCTCGTCCATGGCCCAGCGGGAGCCGGCAAGGATGGCTTCGTCGAGGACCTCATCGCGCTCCTCCTCTGCACGGCGCCCGACTCGACCCAGCGCCCGTGCAACGTGTGTCGCGGGTGCCGGGAGGCGCGGCTGCGAAGCCATCCGGACCTGGTGATCGGATCCCCGGAGAGCTGGCGGGACGACCGTTCCGGCACCGGCAGCATCGTGGCCACCGCGCGCCGCTGGCTTGCGGAGAGCGCCGGCGCACCGATCGCGGGCGAGCGTCGGGTCGTGCTCATCGAGGGTGTCGACCGGGCGAACGAGCAGATCCAGAACGCCCTCCTGAAAGCGCTCGAGGAGCCGACCGGGCGGCACGTGTTCGTGCTGGTCGCCGACGAGGTCTCGCGCGTGCTGCCCACGATCCGCTCTCGCGCCCAGGCACTGCGCATGGGAGCGGTGCCCCGCGAGGAGCTCACCTCCTGGCTCATTGATCGTCACCGGATTCCTGCTGACCAGGCCGATGCGCTCGCCCGGATCTCGGAGGGGCACTCCGGGACAGCTGCGGAGTTCGTCAAGAATCCAGCGCTCGTCACCTGGCGGCGCAAGGCGGAACACGAGCTTCTCGACCTGCTGGGACGCGGGCCGGCGGATCGGTTCGCCTCGGCGCGGGACATGCTGGACGAGGCCTCTCGCCTCCATGCCCAGCCCGTCGCCGAGGCCGATGCCACCCAGGATGAGGAGGGTCGGCGGATCGCCACCGCATTCCAACGAGCGGGAGCGCTACGGATCGTCGATGCCTGGATCAGCCTGGCGCGCGACCTGCTGGTGACGAATGCCGGTCGCCCCGACCTGGCTCCGTCGGCAACGCTCGAGCTCGACGTGGCCGGGGCCGCGGATCGCATCGACACGACACGGCTGCCTGTCTTTGTGGGCCTTCTGGAGCGAACCCGCGAAGGGTTGCTGCAGAACGCCGCGCCCCAGCTCGCCCTCCAGGTGGCGATGCTTTCCTGGCCGCGCGTCGAATCATCATGAGCGCCGATCCGTCCGATCCCCCCAATTCCACAGAGGGCGCCGCCCGCGCTCCGGCCCAGCGCCTGGCGGCATCGGTCGCCGGGCGCGTCCAGGGCGTTGGCTTCCGCTGGTGGGTGCGAGGCATCGCCGACCAGCTGGCGCTGACCGGCTGGATCCAGAACAACCCCGACGAACGGACCGTTGAGCTTGTGGCCGAGGGCCGGCCCGAAGCGCTCGACGAGCTGGAGCGGCTGCTGCGGATCGGTCCATCGGGCGCCAGGGTCGAGCAGGTCGAAGTGAGCCGCGGCCCGGCATCGGGCACCTTGGGGCGTTTCCAGATCACACGACCGTGAACTGGCGCGCCCTCGGCTGCGGGACGCTGGCCGCAGCGGCGTTCGTGGGGCTGGGGCTGCTTGCCATGTCGATGGCCTTCACCCGCTTCGAGGGGTGCCCGACGCGCCTGCAGTGGGGCGACCGCACCTATGATCCCGCAGCCTCGCCTGCGGCCAGCCCGAGCTTCGCTGGCGGCGGGAAGCCGGTGGAGATCGGGTCGACCCTCATCGGGCTGACCACTCGGCAGGTGTGGGGACCTCCGGGCAGCGACGCGCCGGCATCCGCCAATGTCCGTCCCGACCGGATCATCCTGGACTGCGCTGACGGCACCTTCCAGGAATACCGGGGCGCGGCCGGTCAGCCATCTGCGCTGCCGCCGTTCAGCCGTTCGTGGGTGGCGAGTGCGAATCGATCGGTCATGCCGGCGACATAGTCGACCACCTGGGTGACGAGGGGCGCGGCGTCCTCCCGATAGCTGGCCGGGATCTGATTCGGATGTGCCACGTGGTGGTCGACGAGGTCCCGGATGACGCCGATCGCCGCCCTCTGCTCGCGCACCAGCGACGGGGCGAAGTAGACCCGCTCGAACATGAACTCGCGCAGGTCGTTCATGACGGCCAGCGTCTCGTTGTCCATCCGCACCTCGCCCACGGCGACCGAGTTGTCGATCACCGCCTCGATCATCTCGCCAATCCAGACGCGCCCGGGCTCCCCGAAGCGCTCACGTACTCGGCGCGGGATCGCCTCCGGGGTGAGGACCCCGGCGCGGATGGCATCCAGCGCGTCATGCGAGAGGTAGGCGATCCGATCGGCGAAGCGGACGCAGAGCGCCTCCGAGGTGGCCGGCGCCGGCTCGATCCGCCATGAGTGGGCGCGGATGCCGTCACGCACTTCCCAGGTGAGGTTGAGGTCCTCGAGCACCTCGTAGACCCGCACGCTCTGCGCGGCGTGATGCCAGCCGTCGGGCGGGAAGTAGGGCGCGAGGGCCTCCTCGCCGGTGTGGCCGAACGGCGTGTGGCCGACGTCGTGGCCCAGTGCGATCGCCTCGGCCAGGGTCTCGTTGAGCGTGAGCGCGGCGGCCAGCGCCCGGGCGATCTGCGCCACCTCGAGGGTATGCGTCAGGCGCGTGACGAAATGGTCGCCCTCCGGGTTCAGGAAGACCTGGGTCTTGTGCTTAAGTCGCCGGAAGGCCTTGGAGTGGATGACCCGATCCCGGTCGCGCTCGAAGGCTGTCCGATACCGATCCGGCTCTTCCGCACGCGCTCGTCCGCGACTGGCGGTTGCCCGGGTGGCAATCGGCGAGAGCCGCTCCTCATCGGCCTCGCGGGCCAGCCGATCGCGACGGATAAGCTCAGGCATGCACCGATGATGACCGATCGGGGTTGGCGCGCCGGACAGGATTCGAACCTGCGACCTTCGGCTCCGGAGGCCGACGCTCTATCCACTGAGCTACCGGCGCGCGGGGCGCCATGATAGAGCGCCGCGAGAAAGGGGAAGGCCCCTCCGAAGAGGGGCCCTCGTTGCTGCCGGATTCGCTAACCGCAAGGGCATCTTTCACGAGCGGTTGCCCGCTCTACCCTTACCCAAACCTACCCATGGCCTTGCGATCAGTTGTGAATCGCTGTGCGAACAGCACTGAAAGGATACCGTCCGCGTCGGGTTTGGGTCAATGGCTGAGGACTAAGAATCGTTTACATTTCGAAGTACTTTTGAGGTCAATCGGGCTCCTCATTGCCCGTAACGATCGTCACCGAACTGATCACTACCGGCTCCAACGGCACATCTCCGGGCGTCGGCGGATCCTGGGGTCCGTTGGTCTTCACGGCTCCTATGGCGTCGACGACGTCGGTCCCCTCGACCACCTCGCCGAAGATCGTGTACGAGCGCGACAGCTGGGCGTTCAGGTCCGCCAGATCGATGAAGAACTGGCTGCCGTTGGTATTCGGTGCGCCGGCATTGGCCATGGCCACCACATACTGGTCGTACTGATACCCATCGGCCGGCGGCTCGATCGCAAACTGGTAGCCAGGTCCCCCGGTTCCGAGCCCCGGGAACGCGGCGCGCTTCGTCCTGGTCTGGGGATCGCCCGCCTGGATGACGAAACCGGGAATGACCCGATGGAAGATGACCTCGGCGTAGAAGCCACAGCGGGCAAGTGCCACGAAGTTGGCGGTCGCGATCGGCGCCGCAGCGGGGTAGAGCTCGATCCGGAAGCTGCCCAGGCTGGTCGCCACCTCGGCGGCGCTGACGCCGGCATTGATCGAGGTCGCCTGGTCGGCGCTGGGAGCGGCCGCGGGGCAGCCCTGGCTGGCTGGCGGCGGCGACGCGCTCCCGGTGCAGGCCGCCAGGATGACGCCCACCGAGATGGACGCGAGCGTGCCGCGGATCGGGCGAAAAGGGTTCATCGGGCCAGACCGTCGAGCCTGGTTTCGAAGAGGCGCCTGGTGAAGGAGACCGGCATCGTGCCTCCAGAGATGAAGACGTCGTGGAAGAACTTGAGGCTGAAGGCGGGGCCCATCCGGCGCGCGACGTCAGCACGCAGCGCCTCGATCATGTGGCGGCCATACAGGTAGCTGAGCGGATAGGTCGGCGACTGGGTGTACCAGTGGACCTCCGAGACGGCGGCGGGGCGCTCGAAGCCGATCCGCTGGACCAGGAATTCAACGGCCTCATCGAGCCCGATCTCGCCGCGATGCAGCCTGACATCCAGGACGATCCGGCAGGCACGCCACATGATGTCGGTCTGGTAGATGTACCGATTCGGTGGCGTGTCGTCGAAGCCGGCCTCTTTCATCATCTTCTCGCCATAGAAAGCCCAGCCCTCGATGTACTCGGTCGCCGACTGGGCCAGGAGCCGGACCCGGCTCGGGTTGGCCATCGCCACGGCAAGCTGCAGATGGTGGCCCGGATAGGCCTCGTGCACGCTGGTGTTGCTGATGGCCGGGTAGCTGTGCTCACGCATCATCTCCGGCGTTTCGGGTGGAGTGACCAGGTAGGTCCCGGCCGGATCCGGGTCGAAGGCGGCAGGGTCGTAGTAAGCGGCAAACGGCACCAGCTGGCGCTCGTAGGGTGGCGTCTCGAGCACCAGGATCCGATCGCGGGTGGGGAAGGTGACGAGGTCGTGTTCGACCACGAAGGCCCGGGCCCTGGCGATTGCCTCTCGGTAGGCGGCGAGGGCCTCGGGAAAGGTCGCGGGGTGATTGCCCTTGACCTCCTCGCCCACCTCCGCCGGTGTCATGGCCGGGTCGATCTCGGCGCAGATCGCGTCGCGAGCCGCCGTGGCCTCGGCCAGCATCGTCTCGCCGATCTCCAGAATTTCGTCGCCCGTGGCGCCGAGCGCGCGCAGCGCGAGGAGCTGCTCGAAGCCGCCCGGGCCGGCGCGCCAATCGGCCTCGGCGTGGGGGAGGATCTCGTCGCGGAGCCACCTGGACTGGTCGTCGAGTGCGGCCTTCGCTCCGGTCACTGATCGGTGGAGGCGGACCACGAGCGACTCCTCGACCCGCTCTGCGCGGGCCGCCGCCAGGATCGTGTCCAGGAACTCTGGGAGCGCCAGCGTGGCCTGCAGGTCGAGCTCGGCCCACAGGCGAACCGGTGCAACTACGCGGGAGCGTGACTGGGCGAGGAAGCGGGGCGCTGCCTCCAGCCGGCCGCTGATCGCTTCGAGGCGGTCCGCGAACGTCGCGTAATCGCGGGTGAAGAGGGGAACGAGCGCCTTTCCGAGCGACTCGGCGCCATCGCTGCGGGCCGCCCAGCCACGACGCTCCTCGAGGTCCTGGAGCTCCAGCTGGGCCTCGTGGATGAGCAGGTCCCGGTCGAGAG
>VBJX01000007.1:0-1824 GCA_005879775.1 Chloroflexota bacterium | reverse complement strand
CGCTCGCTGCTCGATATGCTCGCGAGAGGCGTCCGGCAGCTCGGCGTCGCGCTCATGCAGGCCCAGGTAGCTGGCCAGCACCGGATCGTGCGTCATCCGCTCGCGGAACCAGCGTTCGATGGTGCGGTCGAAGCGAGCCTCCGCGTCGCTCAGGGGCACTGCCACCTAGGGTTGCGCCGCCAGCGCCCGCTGCAGAAACGCCAGCAGCCAGGTCCGATACTTGTCGGCGCAGACCTGGACCAGGTTGGCGTGCCCGGCGGCCGGGCAGTTCTCCAGCTCGACATCAGCGCCTCCTGCGCGACCGGCGGTGGCGATGTCGGTTCCGTCATGCGGCCCGATCGAATCATCCATCCCACCGACCAGGATCAGCACCGGTCTCGATCCGTAGCGCTCGACCGCCTGGACCGGATCGGCCGCGGTCATGTCCTCCCCGGTGCGCAGCAGGCCCCCCAGCAGGATGGCCCACGCGCCGGGAAGGGCGAGCGGGTAGCCGGAGAGCGCCAGGTGGGCCTCGATGGCGTTCGCCAGGGTGGCGTGGGTCGAGTCGAGGACCAGCGCCTCGATCCGGCTGTCCGTGTCCGCGGCGTTGACTGCTGCCGATCCCCCCATGGCCACCCCGAGCACCGCCACGTGCGCGGGCTGCTTCGTCGATGCCAGCCAGTCGATGACCGCCTCGACGTCGAGCTGCTCGCGGATCCCCAGGGTGCTGGCGGTGGCGGAGCTCTGGCCGTGGTTGCGGAAGTCGAACAGGACCAGGTTGTAGTCGGAGTGGAGGATCTCCGCGTAGGGGAGCATGTCGCTCTTGTCGGCGTCCTGCGCGTGGGCCAGCACGACGGTCGGCCCGGTGGCTCCGATGTCGCCGGCGGCGGGAATGTACCAACCTGCGAGGTGCGCTCCATCCTGAGTAACGAGCTCGCTGCCTGCCGTCTGACCGTAGGTCGAACATGACGTGGGATCCGGCAGCGCGTCGAGGGCGGCATCGGAGGCGATGTCGTAGTTGATCGCCTCGTAGGGCCAGCCGAAGGCCGCCGCCGGGGTCTGGCAGTTATCTGACTTCGCGTCCGAATCGACCAGCTGCCGCGACCCGTCATAGCCGACCCACGCGATGTAGACCAGGGTCATCACGAGCACGACGACGAGCGCCGTCGAAACCCATCGCCAGATCCTGGCGCGGCGTGCGGCGCGCGGATCCTCGGGCAGCGGATACGGCACGCGGCCGAGTATACCGGTGGTCCCCCGCAGGCCAGTCCCCTACAATCCGGGCCCGTGACCACCAGAAAGGCCGCCACAGCAGGGTCGCACCGGTCCCCGGGCGCCGTGCCACGCGGCCGGTCGCATTCGCTCGCCCCCGAGCACCTGGGCGAGCTGGGGAGCGCGGCGACGGTCGCCGTCGCGGTCGGCGGACTGTCGCTGGTCGTCGTCGCGGGCTCGATGATCGTGAACGGCCTGACCTTCGGCTCGCGGTATGCCGGCACGTCTCCGCCACCCGATGTCGGGCAGCTCGGAATGGGGCAGCTGCTCTGCGGAATCGGCCTCCTGGCGCTCAGCATCGGGCTCGTGGGAAGCGCCCTCGCCCTGCTCGCTGACCTGCGCTTTGCGCGCTGGCTCACGGTCGCTCTGTCGGCGCTCACCGCCCTCCTCGCCGCGGCCGGCGCCCTGCTGCTGGTCGGGGCTGCGCATCGAGACAACGTGCTCGATGCCGGCCTGGCGGTCGCCGTCGTCGTCTTCGGCGGCTCGGCGGTCATCCTGGCCCGCTCGCGCAGCCAGCCAACCTAGCGCGAAGCCGATGGTGGCGCGCCCGCCGACCCGGGCCGTCGTGGTCCT
>VBJX01000096.1 GCA_005879775.1 Chloroflexota bacterium | reverse complement strand
TTGAGGAAGCCTGCCTTTTCGTATGAGCGCTGAGCGCGGACGTTCGGCGCGTAGACCTCGAGCCAGATCCGTTCCAGGCGCAGCTGCCCGAAGCCGAAATCGCAGATGGCCTGCAGCGCATCGGTCCCTCGGCCCTTGTTCCATTCGTCCTTCTCGCCGATGGAGATGCCGAACGCGGCGCTGCCGTTCTCACTATCGATCTGGTGCAGCCCGGCCGTCCCGATGGCACGACCGTCCTCCAGCATGCAGATGACGAAGTGCCAGTCGCTCTTTCCCTGGCGCTCGAGCATCCCGGTGAACCACTGCTCCTCCAGTGCCATGCTGAACGGTGCGCGGAGTGCCAGGTACTGGGTCGTCTCGGCGTCGCCGAACCAGCGCACGAAGTCATCGAGGTCCGCGCGCTCCGCCGGCCTCAGGAAGACCTGTTCACCTCGGAGCGTCGGGAGCGGCGAAGGCTTGGAGAGAGGCTCGTCGTCTGGCATTGGACCTGTCAGGTACGCTTTCGAGAGGCCACCGCAGAATACAGGAGGACCGATCGCATGGCCGCCATTCGAACCGCCACCGTTACCTGGCAGGGTGACCTGGCTTCCGGCGCGGGAACAGTCAGCTCCGGATCGTCCGAGACGTTCCGCGACCTGCCGGTCAGCTGGTCGTCGCGCACCGAACAGCCGGAGGGGCGAACCTCCCCCGAAGAGCTACTGGCGGCCGCACACGCGAGCTGTTTTGCCATGGCCTTCTCCGGCAACCTGGGCCGCAACGGAACGCCGCCGGAGCACCTGCACATCGAGGCCGAGGTGACATTCGACAAGGTGGGGGATGCCTGGTCGGTCGTGTCGTCCTCGCTGACGGTCATCGGGCGTGTACCCGGATCGAGCGAGGAGGCGTTCCAGGCCGCCGCCGAGGCGGCCAAGGATGGCTGCCCCATCTCCCGTGCATTGGCCGGAAATGTCGCACTCTCCGTGGACGCCACGCTCGAGACGGATGGCTGAACCGGCGGCTCCCCCCGCTGAGCCCGCTGCGCTCGCCGCCGTCGGGCGGGTGCTCGGCGCGGTCACGGGTGCGAGCTTCGAGCTCCAGCCGATCCTCGACCGCATTGCGACGGAGGCCGCCGCTCTCTGCAGGGCAGAGACGGCGCACGTGTTCCTGATCGACGGGGATCATTTCAAGTTCGTCGCCGCCAGCGGAGGCACACCCGAGCACGGCGAGTACGAACGTGCACATCCCGATCCGATTGACAGCGGGTCGATCAATGGGCGCGTGGCGCTTTCCGGCCACCCGGTGCAGGTCGCCGACCTCGCTGCCGATGCCGACTACCGCGGCAGCGGCTACACCGTCGGCGGCTATCGCACCCTCCTGGGCGTGCCGATCAGGAGCAACGGCGAGCTGATCGGTTCGTTTGGCCTGGGGCGCACGACCGTGCTGCCGTTCTCCGACCAGGAGATCGAGCTCGTCAGCCTGTTTGCCGACCAGGCCGCGATCGCCATCCACGTGGCGCGGCTCCTGACGGAGACCCACGAGGCTCTCGAACGCGAATCCGCGGTCAGCGGCGTCCTGCAGTCGATCAGCCGTTCGACCTTCCACCTCGACGACGTGCTGCAGACCGTAATCGACAATGCCACGCGGCTGTCGCACGCGGATGAGGGCAACATCCTGCGCGAGGAGGGCGGCCGGTTCCGGCTGGCCGCCTACACGGCCGGCGTGCCCGAGGCGTTCCGCAACATCCTGGACCAGCTCGTCTTTCAACCGGAGCGGGGAACAATCACCGGTCGCGTTCTCCTGGAGCAGCGCCCGGTCCACATCCTGGACATCACGACTGACGCCGAGTACCGGCTTCCCGAGGCACGGGAGGCGGCCGGGTTCCGCACGGTGCTGGCCGTCCCACTCCTGCGCGACGGCGTGCCGATCGGTGTGCTCGTGGTCTGGCGCCTCCAGGTCCAGCCGTTCACGGATCCGGAGATTGCACTGTTGACGACATTTGCCGACCAGGCGGCACTCGCCATCGCCAACGTCCAGCTCTTCGAGACGGTTGAGCGCCAGCGCACCGAGCTGGCCCGCTTCGCTCCCCAGGTCGCGGGCCTGCTGACCAGCGCCGAGGGAGAGCAGCTACTCGCCGGCCATCGGCGGGAGATCAGCGCCATGTTCTGTGACCTGCGCGGCTTCACCGCCTTCGCTGAAACCGCCGAGCCGGAAGAGCTGCTGGGCGTGCTGCGCGAATACCACGCGGCGGTGGGCGAGCTGTCGGTTGCCGCGGGCGGAACGGTTGAGCACTTCGCCGGCGACGGGCTGATGGTCTTCTTCAACGACCCCGCGCCCGTGCCCGATCACCAGCTGGCCGCGGTCCGTACCGCGCTCGAAGTGCGAGATCGTTTTGTCGGGCTGGCAGCGCGATGGCACCGTCGCGGGTATGAATTGGGCCTGGGGATCGGAATTGCGAGTGGCTATGCGACCCTCGGCAGAATCGGCCTCGAGGGCCGATACGACTACGGGGCCATGGGGGTTGTCGTCAACCTGGCGTCACGTCTCAGCGATATCGCCGAGGCGGGCCAGATCCTCATCAGCCAGCGCCACTTCGCCGCCGTCGAGGATCAGGTAACCGCGGAGGAGCGACCGGCTGTCACGCTGAAGGGGTTCGGACGCCCGGTGCCGGTCTGGGCGATCGAGGCCGTGCGGCCCTAGCCGGGCTGCTGGCGGGGCATCGGCTCGAAGATCGCCAGCTCGTTTCCCTCGGAGTCGGCGATGACGGCCCACCAGCCGATGCCGGGGACCTCGTCCTTGCCGGCGATCACCCGCCCGCCCAGCTCCTCCACCTTGCCGAGCGAGGCCTCGATCGAGTCGACGCCGACGTAGTTGCGAATCGTCATCGGGGCGGTCTCGCCGCGCTTGCCCATGCCTCCGCCGACGGCCTGCTCCCCGGACGGGGTGGTGTACACGAGGTAGTCCCCGAAGGGCGTCTCGGTGAACGACCAGCCGAAGAGGCCCTCGTAGAAGGCGCGGCCACGCTTCGTGTCGTCAGCGGGGATCTCGATATGGTTGAAGTCGCCGTGAGCCATCGGTTCTCTCCTGTCACTGCTAGCCGACGTCACTCGACGGCGGCGAGGATCTCGGGCTGGAGTCCGGAATAGCCGCCCAGGAACGCGATCCGGTCCCGCTTCAGCTGCGTGACCAGCTCGACGTAGTCAGCGGCGCGGCCGGTGCGCTCGTAGAGGAGCCGCGGCTGGAGCAGCTCGGGATCGTCGATTCCCGGCAGCGAGCTCGCCACCTGGTAGCCGAAATCAGGATCGCCGATCCACGAGATGGTCCCCTCCGCGATCGCCTTGACGATTGCGCCGGAGTGCTCGATCTGCACCTTCTTCGACCTCGAGTCGGTATCGGGCCCGCCAATCCGTCCGGTGTTGAGCAGGAAGACCTCGAACGAGCAGCTCTCCATCAGCTCCAGGAAGCGGTTCGCCTGCTGCTCGTCGCGATGCGGATAGAAGGGGTTGGTGCCGGGAACGCGCAGCGCGCGTCCCTCCTCCGCGGCCCCACCAGCGCTGGTCCCCTGCGTCTCGCCGAGCATGAAGTAGGCCGCCGCCTGGGCGCTGGAGAGGCGTGCCACCGCCGGGATGATGTTGTCGTTGCGATTGAGGATGAGCAGGTGGCTGACCGGGCCGATCTCCCGCGGGTCGCGCCAGATTCCCAGGGACGCCATGGGGAAGGTCGCGCGCCCGTTCTTGGTGTACGAGGTGTCGAAGAAGTCGACGGGACCGCCGTCGAGCCGCTGCGAGACATTCTCCAGGTAGGCATCGGGCTTGACCACGGCGCCGTAGATGGCCGGCTCATGGCGCGGATCGAGGCCGAAGGTCTTGGCGAAGCAGCCGTTCTCGGTGCCGACCACCTTGCCACCCTCGAACAGCCGGACCGGCTGGCTGTTGTTCTGACGGGTAAAGGTGGTCGTCGTCTTCCCGGTCCCCGAGAGGCCGATGATCAGCATGGTGCGCTCGCCGGCATCAGTCGGGACGACTTTGCAGCCGGCGTGCATGGCCAGGCCGCCGCGCGCATAGACGAGTGCGTTCCACATGCGCAGGCCGCCCTTCTTCGACTCTCCGAAGTAGTCGGAGTTGAAGATGCGAGTGATCCCGGCCCCGAGGTCCACGGCGATCAGCC
>VBJX01000095.1 GCA_005879775.1 Chloroflexota bacterium | reverse complement strand
ACCGTGCCGGCCCACGTCAGCGGGATCGCGGAGTTTTTCGTGTCCCGCCTCGATGATCAGGAGCTCGCGGTCCTCGAGAGAGCCCTGGACAAGGTCACCGTCGACTGCACATTCGGCTGACCCTTAGCTTCCCGTTTCCGAGAGGCGCTCTTCCAGGCCGGCCTTCACCGCGGGCCACTCGTCGGCGAGGATCGAGTAGTAGACGCTGCTGCGCATGAACCCATCGGGCATGCGGAACTGGTGGCGCAGGACCCCCTCGCGGACTCCACCGATCCGCTCGATCGCGCGCTGCGAGCGCTCGTTGCGCTGATCGGTCTTGAGTGCCACCCGGGTGGCGCCCAGCTCATCGAAGGCGTAGCGCAGCTGGAGCAGCTTGGCCTCGGTGTTGGTCGCCGTTCGCTGGTGTGACGGGGCGATCCAGGTCCAGCCGATCTCCAGGCGGCCGTGCTCCGGTGCGATGTCCAGGAATCGAGAGGAGCCGCTGGCGCGGCCGGTCGTGGCGTCAACGGTGGCCCAGGTCACGTATTCCGGCTTGAGCGCATCCGCAAGGTAGTCAGGCCAGACCGATGCGCCCCGCGACAGGTCGATGAAGAGGTAGCGGAAGGTCAGCGGATCCTGGGCGGCCGCGGCGAGCAGATCGTCCCGGTGCCGCTCCTCGATCGGCTCGAGGCGAACGAAGCGCCCCGCAAGGACGACGCGCTCTGGGGTCCGCATCGGGCCCGCCCTCAGCGAGCGGGAGCGGCTTCTGTCGCGGCCACCGCCGTTTCGACCCAGCCGGGGATCTCCCGACGCAGGGTGGCGAGTGGCAGCGAGCCGTGGCCGAGCACCTCGTCGTGGAAGGTGCGCAGGTTGAATCGGTCTCCCAACAGCTCGCTCACCTCGCGGCGCGCCCGCTCGATCTCGCGCTGCCCGATCTTGTAGGAGAGCGCCTGCCCGGGCCAGATCGTGTAGCGATCGACCTCGATCTCGGCGTCGACCAGCCGGGCTACGCGGCGAGTCATGCCCGAGCGTGAGATGAGCGCGCGGTTCGCCAGCTCCGTCATGCGCAGCTCGCCGTCGGCGATCGCCAGCTGAGCCAGGACGTCGTAGTCGGCCAGCGCAAGCCCAGTCTGTTGCTCGAGGTCCGACTCGAGCTGGCGCATGAGGGTGGCGTGTGCCCGAAGGAGCGATTGCCACGCCCGGATGCCGCGTCCGGCGGGTAGTTCGTTTGCGACGAGCCGTTCGACAAGACCGGCGAGGTCTGTTTCGGGAAGTACTTGCATGTGCAACCAGATAGGGCTATGGTGTTTGCACGCGCAAATATATCACCCCCGCACCCGGAAGGGAAGACCTGTGATTGCTGAACTTCTACCCGACGTCGACTCAGAAACCGTGCACCGTTTCGGGAGGCTGGCCGATGACTCTCGAGTGAGGCGAGCGAGTGCCGCGCTCGAGCTGAACGGAATCGGCGTGCTCCGGGTACGCGATGCCGCCGAAGCCAGAGAGGTCGTCCTGGGTCTTGTCCCCGACGGATCCCAGGTGCACCACGGGGCCTCGATGTCGCTCGACGTCGCGGGTATCACCGACGAGATCGACAAGTCTGGTCGCTTCGAGTCGCTCCGGCCGCGGATCTTGAGCATGGACCGCAAGACCCGGGCCGATGAGATCCGCCGCCTGGGCTCAGCGCCGGACGTGATGCTGGGCAGCGTGCACGCGGTCACCGAGACCGGGTCGCTGCTTGCGGCCTCGATGGGCGGCAGTCAGCTGGGACCGTATGTCAGCGGGGCCGGTCGAGTGATCCTCGTCGTCGGAACGCAGAAGATCGTGTCCGACCTCGAGGAGGGCCTCCGTCGGATCAACGAGTACGCGTTTCCGCTCGAGGATGCCCGCGCGCAGGCGGCGTACGGCATTCACAGCGCGGTGAATAAGGTCCTGATCATCAACCGCGAGATCGTCCCCGGCCGCATCACTGTCGTGTTCGTTGATGAGGTCCTCGGGTTCTGATGGCCCGAACTTCGCCGACGTCGCCCGTCGCGGGCGATTCGCGCTGGCTCGCTCTCGTCGTGCTCTGCGCCGGGATGCTGATGATCGTCCTCGATGCGACGATCGTGAACGTCGCGCTACCTTCGATCCGGCGCGATCTTGGCTTCGCACAGTCGAGCCTGGCGTGGGTCGTCAATGCCTACCTGATCGCCTTCGGTGGTGTCCTGCTTCTGGCCGGACGACTCGGCGACCTCCTCGGTCGGCGACGGGTCTTCCTAGCCGGTCTCACCGTGTTCACGGCGGCGTCCCTGCTCTGCGGGTTGTCCATCGGCCGGGAAATGCTGATCGCGGCACGGTTCACCCAGGGCGTCGGGGGCGCGATGACCTCGGCGGTGATCCTCGGCATGATCGTGACGATCTTCACCGAGCCGCGCGAGCTGGCACAGGCGATCGGCATCTACAGCTTCGTCGCGGCAGCGGGTGCATCGATCGGGCTTCTCGCCGGCGGCTTCCTGACCCAGGCGCTCAACTGGCACTGGATCTTTCTGGTCAACATCCCGATCGGGATCGCCACCACCTTCATGGCGTTGCGGTTGCTCGAGTCCGATCGCGGCGTCGGGCTCGGCAAGGGGGCGGATGCGATCGGTGCCGCCCTCGTGACGACTGCCCTGCTGCTCGCCGTCTACACGATCATCCGGACTACCGACTTCGGCTGGGGCTCGGCCCACACCGTCGGGTTCGGGGCGGCGGCGATCGGATCACTGATCGCCTTTGTCCTGCGGGAGCAGCGGACCGCGAACCCGCTCATCCCATTCCGAGTCGTCGCATCGCGCAACGTGTCCGGGGCGAACGTCGTGCTGTTGCTCATCTTCGCGGCGCTGTTCGGAATGTTCTTCCTGGGCAGTCTCTACTTCCAGCGGGTCCGTGGATACGACCCGCTTGAGATCGGGCTGGCCTTCCTGCCGTTCAGTGCCATCATCGCGATGCTGTCGGTCGCGTCCGGAGCGCTGATCACTCGCTTCGGCGCCCGTCGGGTGCTCCTGCCGAGCCTCGTACTCATGTCCCTCGGGCTGTTGTACTTCGCCCGGGTGCCGGTCGGGGCCGACTACCTCGTTGACGTCCTGCCATCGTTCCTCCTCCTTGGCATGGGCTTCGGCCTCGCGTTCCCGTCATTGATGGCGCTCGGAATGTCCGGCGCAAGCGAGCACGATTCGGGCGTCGCTTCAGGTCTGCTCATGACGACCCAGCAGGTCGGTGGGGCATTGGGCTTGTCGGTCCTCGCGGCGCTGTCGGCGTCGCAGACCAACGGGCTGCTTGCCGCGTCGGTCGCCGAGCCACTGGCCCTGACGACTGGCTATCAGGTGTCATTCGCGATTGGCGCCGGACTCGTCGTCCTTGCCCTCGTCATCGCGGGCACGGTCCTGCGGCCGGCCGAGGCACTGAAAGAGCACTCGCTGCCGAAGCGCGGCATGTCGCTCGGGGATGTGGCCCTGCCTGGCGCGCGGCTGCGGTAGCCATGCCCGGATCGACGCTGGGGGTCGGGATCATCGGGGTCAACCCTGACTGGGGCTGGGCAGCCACGGCGCACATCCCTGCCCTTCGTGCGCTACCGAACTACGAGGTCAGGGCACTCGGCGCAACCAGCGCGGAAGCCGCGCGCGCTGCCGGCGAGGCGTTCGGAGTTGATGCGGTGTTTTCGGACCACGAAGAGCTGGTGGCCCAGCCCAACGTTGACGTGGTCGCTGTCACGGTCAAGGTGCCGCACCATCGAGAGCTCGTCTCCGCGGCGCTTGCGGCCGGTAAGGCCGTCTATTGCGAATGGCCGCTTGGCCGCGACCTCGACGACGCGCGAGCGATGGCCGCGCTCGCCGCCAAGCAGAACGTTCGGACGATCGTTGGGTTGCAGGCCCGCCAGGCCCCAGCCATCGAGTTCGTGCGAGAGCTGCTTCGCGACGGCTACGTTGGCGAGGTCCTGTCGACAACGATGATCGGGCTCTCGGTCGCGGGCGATGTCGTGATCCAGCCGAACGTCTACATGCTGGACGTGAATAACGGGGCCAACCTTCTCACCGTCGCCGTCGGCCACAGCCTGGACACCCTCAACCATGTCCTGGGCGAGTTCGCGGACCTGTCAGCCGTGTCGGCGATTCGCCGGCCGCTCATCACCGCCGAGAAGTCCCGGGAGCAGATCGTGAAGACCGCCGCCGACCAGATCGCCGTGGTCGGCACGCTGAGGTCCGGGGCAACCGCCAGCGTCCACGTCCGTGAGGCGGTCGCCGGCGGTATCGGGTTCTTGTGGGAGATCAACGGAACGGACGGAACGCTGCGGATCATGGCTGAGGCCGCATTACCAGGGATCTTTCCGTTGACGGTCGCGGGAGCGCGTGGCGGCGGCGAGCCCGCCGAGCTTGCCGTACCGACGGCGCTGACCCAGAAATGGCCCGCGCTGACCAGCCTGGAAGGAGCGCCCGCCTACAACGTCGGGCGCGCCTACGCCGCGTTCGCGGCAGACATCGGAAACGGGACTCACACGGTGCCAGACTTCGCTGACGCCGTCCGACGCCACGAGCTCATCGTCGCCATCGAGCAGTCCGCGGCATCCGGGGAACGCGTGAATCCGTGGACGAGTGGCCCGGCGTGAAGGCCGGCCTGGAGGAGCGCCTCTAGGGCTTCTTCTGCTCGGCCAGGTAG
>VBJX01000006.1 GCA_005879775.1 Chloroflexota bacterium | reverse complement strand
CCTCGATCACGGCGCCCATCTTGACCAGCTCCATCGTGTAATCGAGACGGTCCTCGTAGATCGTCTCGTGGATCGAGGAGTCGCCATCGGCCTGGGTCATGAGGACCGCCATGGGGGCCTGCAGGTCGGTCGCAAAGCCGGGATAGGGCTGGGTCTCGACATCGGCCGGACGATAGGAATCGGCGCCCCGGACCCGCAGGCCACCTCCATCGGACTCGAAGGATTCGTGCGGAACGCCCATCGTCGACAGGACGCTGGTGAGGCCGGCGAGGTGATCGGGGTTCACGTCGCGGATCGTGATATCGCCGCCGGTCACCGCGGCGGCAATCGCGAACGTGCCCGCCTCCAGGCGGTCGCCGATCACCCGGTGTTCGGTGCCGTGCAGCCGTTCGACCCCCTCGATCTCCAGCCGATGCGGCGCGGTGCGCTCGATCCGAGCGCCCATCGAGGAGAGCATGGCGATCAGGTCGTCCACCTCCGGCTCCTGCGCCGCGTTCTCGATGACGGTCGTGCCGAGCGCCAGCGTGGCGGCGAGCATCGCGTTCTCGGTCCCCATCACGGTCACGTAGGGGAACTTGATGCGCGCCCCGCGGAGACGGTCCGGGGCCTGCGCGAAGTAGTAGCCGTTCTTGTAGTCGATCTGCGCTCCCATCGTGCGCATCGCCTCGACGTGCAGGTCGACCGGACGCCTGCCGATCCGATCGCCACCCGGGTTGCTGATGATCACCCGGCCGAAGCGGGTCAGGAGCGGCCCCAGGAGGATGAACGACGACCGCATCTTCATCGCCGCTTCGAGCGGGACGAAGAGCCAGTCTGCGGTGGCGGCCTGCAGCTCCAGGGTCGAGTCGTCGACGGGCCGCGCCGAGATGCCGATATCGGCCATCGCCGCGCGCAGGATCTGCACGTCGCTGATGCGCGGCACGTTGCGCAGGGTGCAGACCTCATCGGTCAGCACGGTGGCCGCCATCTCCTTGAGGACGGCGTTCTTGGCGCCGGCGATCCGGACCTCGCCGCGGAGCGGGACGCCGCCGGTGACGACGAACTTCTGCATGGCCCGGTGCAGTCTACCGGCCCCGCCCTGGCCTAGGCCGGCCAGGCCTCCTTCCACTCGTGCGGGCCGGTGTGATGACCGTCGCACAGGCCCAGCCGGCCCCCCATGTGGCGTGACGGCAGGAGCGGCTGCATTCCCGCCTCGAACGGGGTGGGCGCCCGGTTGCAGAGCATGTAGCGTCGCTCGCGCGCCCAGGCGTACGCATGGTCGCTGGAGCAGAAGGCATAGCCCTTCGTGAAGTTCGCGCTCTGGCCGGGCATAGGATCCGATGCAAAGCCGATCGGGCCCGACTCGCGCACGACCTCGATCCGCACCGGGAGCTGTGGCGGCCGCGCGCCGCACTGATCGCAGGAGTTCATCAGCCCGATCCTACCCGGCCTAGCCCCTCGATCGGCGCCGGGTGGCGATTCGCTCGCGCATCAGGGCGGTCTGCAGGGCTGCGCGGACCCGCGTCATGTCCATCGGGTCGTGGACCTCGTCGAGCTCCGCCTCTGCCTTCTTGCGCGCCTCGATCGCCTTGGCCTCATCGATCTCGTCGGAGTGCTCCGCGAGGTCGGCCATGACGATCACCTTGTCGGGGCGCACTTCCACGAAGCCACCCGAGATGAGGAGAACCTGCTCGGTGCCCGCCTTCTTGATGCGGAGCTCCCCGATCCCCAGCGCGCTGATGAGGCGCGTGTGCCGCGGCAGGATGCCCAGCTGGCCGTCGATGCCGGGCACGATGACCATGTCGACCTCGTCGGCGTACGCACGCCGCTCCGGACTCACGATCTCCAGCTGCAACGGCATCAGCTCAACCCCAGATGCCGGCCGTCGGGGGTGACGGCGGACGAATTGAGGGGGCCGACCGGCCGCGTCGCGAGCGTTGCAACGCCGCGAGCGATGTGGGTGGACGGACCCATCACTTCATTTCCTCCGCATTCGCCTCGACGTCCTCGATCGGCCCGGCCATGAAGAACGCCTGCTCGGGGAGCGAGTCATGCTTGCCGTCCAGGATCTCGCGGGCACCCCGGACGGTCTCCTTGCGCTCGACATATTTGCCTGCACGCCCGGTGAACTGCTCGGCGACGAACATCGGCTGACTCATGTAGCGCTGCAGCCGCCGTGCTCGCGCCACCGTCACCTTGTCCTCTTCGGAGAGCTCGTCCATGCCCAGGATGGCAATGATGTCCTGCAGGTCCTTGTAGCGCTGCAGGGTGCGCTGCACCTCGCGGGCAACCTCGAAGTGCTCGTCGCCCACGACCCGTGGGTCGAGCACCGTGGAGGTCGAGGTGAGCGGATCGACCGCGGGGTAGATGCCCAGCTCGACGATCGAGCGCTCGAGGCGGATCGTCGAGTCGAGGTGACCAAAGGTCGTGGCAGGGGCCGGATCGGTGTAGTCGTCGGCCGGCACGAAGATGGCCTGCAGCGAGGTGATCGAGCCCTTCTTGGTCGAGGTGATGCGCTCCTGCAGGTCGCCCATCTCGGTGGCCAGGGTCGGCTGATACCCCACCGCCGACGGCATCCGCCCCAGCAGCGCCGATACCTCCGAGCCGGCCTGCGTGAACCGGAAGATGTTGTCGATGAAGAGGAGGATGTCGCGACCCTCGGCGTCGCGGAAGTACTCGGCCATGGTCAGGCCGGTCAGGCCCACCCGTTGACGCGCGCCGGGCGGCTCGTTCATCTGGCCGAAGACCATGACCGTCTTGTCGATGACGCCCGATTCGGTCATCTCGCCGATCAGGTCGTTCCCCTCGCGCGACCGCTCGCCGACCCCTGCAAATACCGAGTAGCCGCCGTGCTCGGCGGCGATGTTGCGGATCAGCTCCTGGATGATGACGGTCTTGCCGACGCCGGCCCCGCCGAAGACCCCCACCTTGCCGCCGCGCTTGAACGGCGCGATCAGGTCGATCACCTTGATCCCGGTCTCGAAGACCTGCGCCTCGGTCTCCATGTCATCGAAGCCGGGCGCCGCGCGGTGGATGGGGAGCGTCTCCTTGGACTTCACCGCACCCTTGCCATCGATCGGGTGACCCAGCACATCGAAGACGCGACCCAGGGTGGCTTCGCCGACCGGCACGGTGATCGGCCCACCGGTGTCGAGGGCCTTGAGGCCGCGGGCCAGGCCGTCGGTCGTCGACATCGCGACCGTGCGCACCCAGTTGTTGCCGAGGTGCTGCTGGACCTCGACCACCAGCGTCGAATCGACGCCCTTCTGGGCAGCGCCGGGCCGCTTGATCTCCAGCGCGTTGTAGATGGCGGGCAGCTCCCCGGCCGGGAACTCGACATCCACGACGGGACCCGTGATCTGAATCACCTTTCCGGTGGCCATCGGTCTTTCGTGTGCTCCTTGACTGTTGGGGCGGCGCCCCGGATGGTCAGCCGCCCAGGGCCTCGGCCCCGGAGGCGATCTCGATCATTTCGCGGGTGATGGTGGCCTGTCGCGTCTTGTTGTAGACGAGGGTCAGGTCGTCGATCAGCTCGTGCGCGTTATCGGTGGCGCTCCGCATGGCAATCATCCGCGCCGACTGCTCCGAGGCATTCGCCTCCAGCACGGCCCGATACAGGTCCACGGCCACGTAGTGCGGCAGGAGGCGGCTCATGACCGCCTCAGGGGTGGGCTCGAAGAGGTACTCATCGGTCCGCGCCGCCTCGCCCTCGCTCAGCCCCTCGGGCTGCTGGACCGGCAGGATGGTCGATGTCGTCGGACGCTGGGTGAGGGTCGAGACGAAGGCCGGGTAGGCGACCGCGATCTCGTCATAGGTGCCGTCCAGGAAGTCCTGCACCACGAGCCGCGCGATCGGCGTGACGTCGGCGAAGGTCGGCCGGTCCCCGAGCCGTGGGAAGTGCGCGGCGATGGGCACTCCGGCGCGGCGCAGCGCCTCGCGGCCCTTGCGTCCAACCGTGACCGCATTCACCTCTGCGGCCCCGTTCCCGCGTCCCGACGCTCGCTCAGCCACGAAGCGAAGGGAGGTGCGGACCGTGTTGGCATCAAGTGCCCCGGCCAGCCCGCGGTCGGTCGTCATGACGATCAGGCCCACCCTGCGCACCGGTCGCCGCGCCAGGAGCGGGTCGACCTCCTCTCCCACGGCGCCGCTGACGCGGCTCAGGGCGTCGCGCATCTCGTCGGAGTAGGGCCGCGCGGCCAGGATCGCGTCTTGCGCTCGTTTCATGCGCGAGGCGGCCACCAGCTCCATCGCCCGCGTGATCTGGGCGATGTTGCGGATCGAGCCGATCCGGCCGCGGATCTCCTTGAGGCTGGCCATCTAGGCGGGCTTCTCCTCCGACGCCTTCGGCTCCGACGCCTTCTCCTCCGGCTTGCGGCCCAGGCCGCTCTGGTCCTTGAAGCCGGTCACCGCCTTGCGGAGCCGCTCGCCCAGGTCGTCGGAGAGCGCCTGCTCCTTGGCAATCGCCGGCAGGAGCTTGGCATCGGTCGACTCCAGGAAGCGGTAGAAGCCGGACTCGAACTCTCCGACCTTGCCGGTCTCGACGTCATCCAGGTAGCCGTTGGTGGCGGCCCAGATGATCGCCACCTGCCGCTCCACCGCAACCGGGTCGAATTGCGGCTGGCGCAGCACGGCGGTCAGCTTCTCGCCACGGGTCAGCTGGTCGCGGGTCGCCTTGTCCAGGTCGGCGGCAAACTGGGCGAAGGCGGCGAGCTCGCGGTACTGGGCCAGGTCGAGCCGCAGCCGGCCGGCCACCTGCCGCATCGCCTTGATCTGGGCGTTGCCACCCACCCGGCTGACGCTGATGCCGGCATTCACCGCGGGCCGCTGGCCCTGGTTGAAGAGGTCGGTCTGCAGGAAGATCTGGCCGTCGGTGATGCTGATCACGTTGGTCGGGATGTAGGCCGATACGTCGCCGGCCTGGGTCTCGATGATCGGCAGGGCGGTGAGCGAGCCGCCGCCGTTCTCCTTGTTCATGCGCGCCGCCCGCTCGAGCAGCCGGCTGTGCGAATAGAAGATGTCTCCCGGGTACGCCTCGCGGCCGGGCGGGCGCCGCATGAGGAGCGACACCTGGCGGTAGGCCCAGGCATGCTTGGAGAGGTCGTCGTAGATGCACAGGGCATCGCGACCGGCGTCCATGAACTCCTCGCCCATCGCGACCCCGGCGTACGGCGCCAGGTACTGGACCGGCGCAGGATCCGATGCCGAGGCGGAAACGACGATGGTGTGCTCCATCGCGCCGCGCTCCTCGAGCTGCGCCACGACCTGGGCGACCGTCGACTGCTTCTGACCGATGGCGACGTAGATGCAGACGAGGTCCTGGCCCTTCTGGTTGATGATCGTGTCGACCGCGATTGCCGTCTTGCCGGTCTGGCGGTCGCCGATGATCAGCTCACGCTGGCCGCGGCCGATCGGGATCATCGAGTCGATGGCCTTGATGCCGGTCTGGACCGGCGTGTCGACCGGCTGGCGCACGATCACGCCGGGGGCGATCCGCTCCACTGGCCGGGTCTTCTTGGTGTCGATCGGCCCCTTGCCGTCGATCGGCTCACCGAGGGAGTTCACCACCCGGCCGATCAGGGCATCGCCAACCGGGACCTCGACCACGCGTCCGGTGGTCTTGACCTGGTCCCCCTCCTTGAGGCCGGTGTAGTCGCCCAGGATCAGGGCGCCGACCGTCTCCTCCTCGAGGTTGAAGGCCATCCCCATCACGCCACCGGGGAACTCGAGCAGCTCGGAGGCCAAAGCTCCGGAAAGACCGTAGATCTGGGCGATCCCGTCGCCAACCTCCACGATGGTGCCGACGCCCGAGACATCGGCTCCCTCGTCGAAGCCCTTGATCTCGCTGCGGATGATCGAGGTGATCTCGTCGGATCGGATCGCCATGTAGTCCTCTCGCTAAGTGGTGGGTCTTGTCAGCCAGCAGTCAGCCGCGCCCGAAGCCGCTCCAGGCGGTTCCGCACGCTGCCGTCATAGAGCGTGTCGCCGATGCGCACCGCGATCCCGCCGATGAGCGACTCGTCGACCGTCTCGCGCATCTCGACCTGCTGCCCGGTGAGGCTGGCCAGGCCGTCGGCCACGGCCGCGCGCTGTGGGTCTTCCAGGGTCAGGGCGCTGCGGACGTCCGCCAGGGCGATGCCGCGCTCGCTGCGCAGGAGCTCGGCGAAGTGGGCCACCATCCGCTCGATGGCCCCTGGCCGGCCGCGACGGATCATGAGCAGCACCAGGTTGAGCGCCAGCTCGCTGACCCCCTCGCCCACGACCCTGCGCAGGACCCGCTCCTTGTCGGCATAGGCCACCGCAGGGTGCTCGACCAGGCGGCGAAGCTCAGGGCTGCGGAGCGCCTCGGCCAGTGCGGCCAGGTCACGCTCCCATTCGTCGAGCGAGCGGTCTGCGCGCCCGATCTCGAAGGCCGCGTCCGCGTAGCGCCGGGCCGCTGTCTCGCGCCGGGCCATGCCTAGTTGCGGCCCTTTCCGCTCGGCTTCGTGCCGGGCACCTCGGCGAGGAACTCCTCGACCAGGCGCCGTTGCGTCTTCGCATTCATCTCCGAGCGAACCAGCCTGGCGGCCGCATCGAGAGCCAGGTCGGCGACCTGGGTCCGCAGCTCGGCGATCGCCTTCTCCTTCTCGGCGACGATCTCCGCGCGAGCACGGGCGGTCACCTTCTCGGCCTCCGCCTTCGCGGCGGCGACGGTCTCGGCGCGTGATTCCTCGGCCATCTTGGTGGCGCGCGCGATCATTGCCGCTGCCTCCTTGCGCGCCTCGTCAAGCGCGGCCTCCCGCTCGGCGCGCGCCAGCTCGCGGTCGCGCGCCGCGCTCTCCGCGTCCTCGAGCCCCTTGGCGATCCTCGCCTGGCGTTCGTCCAGGAACGCCAGGACGCGCTTGAGGAGGAATCGATTCAGCAGGTAGAGGAGCAGCAGGAAGTTGATGATCTGGAACGCGAGCTTCGCCAGGTCGACGCCGAACGCTTCGAACACGATCGGGTCCTAGGTGAAGATCAGGATGAGCGCGACGACGAAGCAGTAGATGCCGATCGCCTCGGTGAGCGCCAGGCCAAGGATGTACGGGACGAAGATGGTGCCTGCTGCGTCAGGGTTGCGACCCAGGGCCTCCATCGCCTTGCTGAAGCCGATCCCCAGGCCGATCCCCGGTCCGATGGCGCCGATCATGGCCAGACCGGCTGCGAGATTGGAATCCACGTGCTGTCCTCCTTTTTGGGTTGCTTGCCCTACGCCGGGGCCGGAGTGGAATGGCTCGGGTCGGTCGCGACGTTCTCGCCGTGATCAGCGTCCGCTGCATGACCCTCTTGATGTTCGGCAATGGCCAGCGTGATGTAGGCCATGGTGAGCAACGCGAAGACGAGCGCCTGCACCGCGCCAAAGAGCAGCTCCAGGCCCAGGAAGACGCCGGGGACGAAAAGTGCCAGCGGCAGGGTGAAGGCGACCGCGGTGGTGAGCGCCAGCATGGTGGCCAGCAGCACCTCGCCGGCGAAGACGTTGCCGAAGAGCCGCATCGAGAGGCTGACGAGCCGGCTCAGCTCGCTGATGAGGTGAATCGGGAACATGAGCGGGGCGAGGACCTTTGGCTCCCCGGCGAGCTCCTTCAGGTAGCCGATCGGGCCGTGCAGGCGGATCGCCCACCAGACGAAGACCACGAAGCTGATGATCGCCAGCCCCAGCGTGAAGTTCAGGTCGGCCGCCGCTGGACGGACGAACGGGACGATCTCGCCCGCCTGGCCCTTGAGGCCGATGGTGCCGACTCCCGGAAGCAGTCCAAGCCAGTTCGCAACCAGGATCATCAGGAAGAGACCCACCACCAGCGAGACATACCCACGCCAGCGCGAGGTCGAGCTGGCCACGATACCGGTGAGCAGCTCGATAGGCAGCTCGATGAGGCTCTGCAGCCGATTCGGCACGATCGCGGATGACCTGCTGAAGTACCAGGCAGCTCCCAGCAGGATCACCGAGGCGATGAGCGCGCCGATCATGCTGTTCGTGACCTCGAACGGCCCGATGTTGAACAGCCGCTCCGCCTTGAGCGCGACGTGGATCAGCTTCGCCTGCTCTGCTGGCACCTATCTCCTCATCGCGTTTCGTGCGACATCCCAGATCGTGTACATCGCTGCCCCGATCCCCAGCGCCATCCCGATCAGGGTGAAGATCGGGCTCGTCCGCAGCCAGCTGTCCAGCAGCAGGCCGCCTCCCACGCCGAGGGCCACCGATATTCCCAGCCGCAGCCCCAGGTCGAAGGCGATCCCCAGGTTCGCCACGCGCGGCCTCTGGGGAGGTCTGCCATCAGGTTCCATTGCCGGGCCCGCCATCGGTGTAGCCCCGGCGCACGCCGGCGCGGATGAGGAGCCAGATGCCGATGGCCGCGATCAGGGTTCCGACCGCCAGACCGGCCAGCACAAGGAGCGGGCTGCTGGCCAGCATCCTGTCGAGGATGAGGCCGGCCACCGTGCCTCCAACGATCGGGATCACCATGATCAGGGTCACCAGGCCCAGGATCTTGACGAGCCCGATCGGCGTCAACTGTGCCATTCCGTTCGACTCACAGCGGTCGGACGGCGCGAGTATAGCGGAGGCCATCCGAGGTGGCGATCGGGACTCAGGCCGGCGCGGCGCTCGGGACGAGCGTGCTCGGCAGGCCGGGCACCGGGAATCGGTCGACGATGCCTGCCACCCGTTCGCGGATCTGCTCCTGCGCGCCGGGGTCGCTGCGGGCCGCGATCCCGTCCACGATGAGTGCCCCGATCTCACCCATCTCAGGCTCGGACATTCCGCGGCTGGTGACCGCCGGCGTGCCCACCCGGATCCCGCTGCCGACCATCGGCGGATTCGGGTCGTAGGGGATCGTGTTGCGGTTGACGGTGATGCGCACTTCGCCCAGGGCGAGGTCAGCCTCCTTGCCGGTCACCCCCAGCGGGCGCACGTCCACCAGCATCAGGTGGTTGTCGGTGCCTCCCGACACGATGCTCGCCCCGTGCTCGGCGAGCGAGCTCGCCAGTGCCCGCGCGTTCGTCACGGTCTGCTCCATGTCGCGCCGGAACTCGGGGCTCATCGCCTCGCGGAAGGCGACCGCCTTGGCGGCGATCACGTGCTCGAGCGGGCCGCCCTGGAGCGCGGGGAAGACCGCCTTGTCGATCGCCTTGGCCAGGTCGGCGATGCACAGGATCATGCCGCCGCGCGGCCCGCGCAGGGTCTTGTGGGTGGTAGTAGTGACCACCTGGGCGTGCGGGATCGGGCTCGGGTGGACCCCTGCCGCCACCAGCCCGGCGAAATGGGCCATGTCGGCCATCAGGTAGGCGCCGACCTCATCGGCAATCGCCCGGAACGCCGCAAAGTCCCAGAATCGCGGGTAGGCGGTCGCCCCGGTGACGATCATCTTCGGCCGATGCTCGCGGGCCAGCGCCCGCACCTCGTCCATGTCGATCAGGTGCGTCTCGCGATCGACGTGATAGGCGACGAAGTTGTAGTACTGGCCCGAGAAGTTGACGGGCGATCCATGGGTGAGGTGTCCGCCCTGGTCGAGTGCCAGGCCCATCACGGTGTCGCCACGCTCCAGCAGGGCGTGGTAGACGGCCATGTTGGCCTGCGCCCCGGCGTGCGGCTGCACATTGGCGTGCTCGGCGCCGAAGAGCTCCTTGGCGCGGTCGCGGGCCAGGTTCTCGGCCACGTCCACCACCTCGCAGCCGCCGTAGTAGCGGCGTCCCGGGTACCCCTCGGCGTATTTGCCGGTCAGGATCGACCCGGTGGCCTGCAGCACGGCAAGGGACGGATAGCTCTCCGAGGCGATCAGCTCGAGGTGCGAGCGGGTGCGCTCCTCCTCGTCGCGAACGACCTCGAAGATCTCCGGATCCTCGGCCTCGAGGGGTGCCCAGAAGTCCATGCGCGCAGTCTAGCCCGATGCCAGCCGCGCGAGGGTGCGGCGGCTCAGGTCACGGTGCCGTCAGGCTCGACACGCAGCGCCGCGCCGTCAGCGATTAACGCCAGGTCGTCCGGCGACAGGACGACCACCGGCACGCCGACCCCGTACAGCTCCGCGGCCACCGCAGCGCCCACCGCCAGGATGAGGTCAGGCTCCGCCATCAGGATCGCCGCCGGAGCGCTGTGCGCCCGCACAGCCTCGGCCAGGATCGATGACGATGAGGAGGAGCCTCGCACCGCGCGCATCACCAGGACCCGCCCGCTGAGCTGCGCCCCCTGTTGAGGATGTCGGGCATCGATCACCTTGCCGCTGTGCGGGTCCATCCCGCCCCACAGCGAGAGGGGCTCATCGAGGACGAGCGCCCGTCCTTCTGCCCGCCCCGCGGCCAGCACCCGTCCCTTCACGCCTCTCCCCAGACTGCCGGATCGCGCCAGACCGTCCCGGCGATCGCGGAGCGAACGCACTCCCGCCGGCTGCCGAAGACGACCTCGACCCCGATGTTGCCCGGAGCGTAGAAGGCCCATTTCGCCGAGTCGGTCATCGCCGGCAGCGGGCTCGGCCGTAACACGGGAGCGATGTAGCTGCACGTGTCAACAAGGAGCTCCACTCCGCTGTCCCGCAGCCGGCGGGCGAGGCCGCTCTCCTCCGCTTCGGCGAGCAGGTGGCGGCTGGTGGAGATCAGCAGCTCGACGCCCGGAGCCGGTTGCGAGCCGGCCAGCTCCGCCTCGATCGCCTCCATCTCCGCCAGCGAGGCGTGCGGCGTTCCGAGCGAGACGCACCCGATCGGCCGGCCCGGTACGGCTCCTTCGCCGGCGGTGGTGAGCTGGTCTCGTGCCGCCCGCAGGTCAGCCATGGTGACCGTCCCCTCCTCCTCGGCATCGCGGTCCTGCAGGGCCGACGCCAGCGTGGGTGCCTCTGGGGTGGAGCCCACGACGTGGAACATGGCCACGGCGCCTGACGAGGCGGCCGCGGCGCCGAGCGCCTTGAGCCGATCCTCGCTCACCCCCCCGGGCAGCCCGTCAAGGACCGCAACGCGGCTGCTGGCCCGGCTGCCGAGTACCAGCCCCAGGACCGGGTAGAGGGCGTCGCTTTCGCGCAGACCTCGCGGCACGTCGTCGGCCAGGCGCAGGACCAGCACCGCTCGCCGGCCCTCGTCGCGATGGAGGCCCGCATCGGGCACCCGACCGGTGATCGCGCAGGCGATGTCGCTGAAGTCTCCATAGCGCTCGGTCCGGGCGCCGAGCACGCTGTTGCAGAAGACGATCGCGTTCGATTCAGCCCATGCCACCTGCTCGCCGATCCCTGGGCGCGCGAAGGCGAGCTGGTACGGGGCGCAGGTGTAGGTCGGCGTGCAGCCGAGCTGCCGGTAGCGCTCCATGAGCACGCGTCCACGCTCCGCCGCGCTCCGGTCGCCGCGCCACAGCTCCGGATGGAGCAGGTCGAGAGCGCCCACGTTGAGGGTCGTCGGCACCGCCACCCGCGCCCCGCCATCCAGCAGCCGGTCGACGAAGTCGATGCTCGCCTCGCCGTGGTAGAGGCACGAGTCCACGTGGGCGCCCGTGATCGGGATCAGGCGTCGGGCGTCGAGCGCTTCCGCGGCCAGGACGACCAGGCGCATGGCCAGGGCCGGACCTGCCCCGCGCGCACCGGACAGAAGAGCCCGCTCTTCGTCATCCAGGACGAGGGTCAGTGCCTGGCCTCCTCGGCCTCGACGTGGGCGATCTTCGCGACCCGCGCCACGTGGCGTCCGCCGGCGAACTGTGCGGCCAGGAACTCGCGGACGCAGGCGCGTGCGACCTCGGTGCCGACGATGCGCGATCCCATTGAGAGGACGTTGGCGTCGTTGTGCTCCCGGCCAAGCCGGGCAGTGACCGGGTCGGCCGCTTCCACGCAGCGAATGCCGCGCACCTTGTTGGCCACGATCGCCTCGCCGGTGCCGCTGCCCCCGAGCGCGATCCCCAGCTCGTACTCGCCACGGGCCACCGCCCGCGCCACCGGGGCGATGAAGTCGGGGTAGTCGACCGGATCGGCAGAGAAGGTGCCGAAGTCGCGGTACTCGACCCGCAGCTCGTCGAGAAGCGTGCAGAGCTCCCCCTTCAGGGCGAAGCCAGCATGGTCTGAACCGATGGCGACGCGCATGGCGCCGCTAGTCTATCGGCCCGATCACCGACTCGAGCTCGGACCGGGGCAGGGCGCCCTCGCGAACCAGATGCGGACGCTCGCCGCTCAGGTCCAGGACCGATGAGGCCACTCCGCCCGGCACTGGCCCTCCGTCGAGCACTGCGGCGACCTCGTCGGAGTCGGCAAAGGCCACCTGCACTTCGTCGGCATCGAACGTCTCCGGCTCCCCCGACCGATTGGCGCTCGAGGTGGCGACCGGCCCGGCGGCGGCGATCAGCGCCAGGGCCACTGGGTGGTCCGGGACCCTGAAGGCCTGCCTGGGCCTGTCCGTGGGACCGGCAAGCACGATCGTCAGCCCGCCGGGCCAGAATCGGCCTGCCAGCTTCCTCGCGGGCTCATCGGCGCGGTAGCCGAGCCCGACCGCCTCGTCCAGTGAGGCGATCAGCAGCGGGATTGCCTTGTCGGGCGCACGACGCTTGGCCGCGAACAGCCGCTCGAGCGCAGTGGGATCGCCCGCCGTGCAGCCGATGCCGTACACCGTGTCGGTGGGGAAGGCCACCAGGCCGCCGTCCCGCAGGAGGCCGGCCGCGTGGGCAATTCCGGACGCGTCTGGTACAAGGCGGTCGGCCATCCTTGCCCCCTAGATCCTGGCGATCCGGACGACGCGCTCGATTCCCGCAAGGTCGCGCAGGGTGGTGACCACCGTTCGCAGCGGCAGCGATTCGATCTGGCGCCGCACCGCGTCGGCCTGACCGGCGCCCACCTCGAGTAGGGCGACGCCCTGCTGGGCCACGTGCGCCGGCAGCGCCCCGATCAGTCGGCGCAGCAGATCCAGTCCGTCGCTGCCGCCGTCCAGGGCTGCTGACGGCTCCCAGGCCATCGAGCCGCGCCCGGTGGCGACCTCGTCGCTCGGGACGTAGGGAAGGTTGGCAACCAGCAGGTCGGCGGCCGTCTCCCCTTCCATGGCTGGCTCGAGCAGGTCGCCGCAGGAGAGGGTCACCAGGTGGCCGACGCCGTGCGCCGCCAGGTTCTCCGAGGCGAGCTCCAGCGCCTCGGCCGAGATGTCGCTGGCCACGAGCTTCAGGCGGCCGAGCATCAGGGCGGTGCGGAAGCGGACCGCGATCGCCAGCGTGACTGCCCCCGATCCAGTGGCCACCTCCCGGGCGGTCACCGTGGCGTCGTCCCGCACCAGCCTGGCTGCGATCTCGCTGATGGCGGTCTCGGCCAGCAGCTCGGTCTCCGGGCGGGGGATGAGCGCGCGGCGATCGGTCGCCACGCGCATCGAGAACCAGTCCTTGTAGCCGCGGATGTAGGCGATTGGCTCGCCCTTCGCCCGACGGTTCAACCATTCCGCCACGAGCGCCCTGGCGGCATCGTCGATCGCGAACTCGGGGTGCGCGTGCAGCCAGGCACGATCGCGCCCCAGCGCGTGCCCGATCAGCAGCTCTGCGTCAAGCCTCGGAGTCGCCGATCCGGCCTCGCGCAGGTGGATGGCGGCGTCGGCAACCACGCGGCCAGCCGTCCGCGGCTCGGCCGCCACCCGCGCAGCCTCAGGCGTCCCCATCGGCTCCCATCTCCGCGAGCCGCGCGGCCTGGTCGGCCTGCGCCAGGGGTTCGATGACTCGATCCAGGTCTCCCTCGAGAAGTCCCGGAAGGTTGTGGACGGTGAGGCCGATGCGATGGTCGGTGACGCGGTCATCGGGGAAGTTGTACGTGCGTATCTTCTCCGCGCGCTCGCCGGTCCCGACCTGCGACCTGCGCTGGTCCCCACGCTCCTCCGCCTGCCGAGCCTCCTCCTGCTCCTTGAGACGGGCGCGCAGGATGGCGAGTGCCTTGGCCTTGTTCTTGTGCTGGCTCTTCTCGTCCTGGATGGCGACCATCATCCCGGTCGGGAGGTGCGTCACGCGGACGGCGCTGTCCGTCGTGTTGACGCTCTGTCCGCCTGGCCCGCTCGAGCGGTAGACATCGATCCGGAGGTCCTTCTCGGGGATCTCGAGCTCGACCTCGTCGGCCTCGGGCAGGACGCTGACGGTGGCGGTGGAGGTATGGATGCGACCCGAGGCCTCGGTGACCGGAACCCGCTGCACACGGTGCACGCCGCTCTCGTACTTGAGACGTGAGTAGGCGCCGCTCCCTCCAACCTCCGCGATCGCCTCCTTCATCCCGCCGCCGGTCCCCTCGCTGGCGGAGAGCAGCTCGAGCCGCCAGCCCCGTCGCTCGGCGTAGCGCCCGTACATTCGGAACAGGTCGCCGGCAAACAGGGCGGCTTCGTCACCGCCCGTCCCGGCGCGCACCTCCAGGATGACGTCCCGGCTGTCGTTGGGGTCTTCGGGGATCAGGAGCCGGCGAAGCTCCTCTTCAAGGGTCCGGTCGCGGGCCTCCAGCAGCTGGAGCTCGTCGCGAGCCATGGAGCGGACCTCCTCGTCCGGATCGGCCGTCATGCCCCTCGTCGATTCAAGCTCGTCGCGCACCGCTCGCCACTCCCGCAAGGTGGCCACCAGCGGCTCCAGGCGCGACAGCTCGCGTCCCAGGGACTGCAGCGCGGATGGGTCGCGCGCTGTCTCCTCGCTCGCCATCTGATCCGCCACCTCGTCGTAGCGTGCCTCGAACTCGCGCAGCCGGTCGATCATGTGGCGCTCGCCGCGGCCGAGTCCCGGTCCGACGCGAGGCACGACTCCAGGGAGGCGATGCTCACCTCGAGCATGCCGTGATCGGGCGCCCGGGTGGTGAGCGCCTGCAGCCAGAGCCCGGGCGCGTAGATGGCCCGCACGCGCGGATTGCCGTAGTGGCGGGCGCCGAAACGGACCAGCTCATAGGCGACTCCGGCGATGACCGGGATCAGCACCACGCGTGACAGGAAGAGAAGGGGAAGGGGCACGCCCGCCCGCGGGATCAGGCCGAAGAAGAAGATGCTGATCACCACCACGATCAGCAGGAAGGTGGTCCCGCACCGGGTGTGCGCGGTGCCGAATCGGTCCACCTCCTCGGGGGTCAGCGGGCGCTGCGCCTCGTGGGCGCTGATCGCCTTGTGCTCGGCCCCGTGGTAGGCGAAGACGCGACGCACCTCGCCGGTCCTGCCGATCAGCGCGATGTAGCCGATGAAGATCGCCAGCCGGATGAGCCCCTCCGCGATGTTGGCGAGGACGTCGCTCTCGGTCGCGCGCTGGGCGAAGGTCGACAGGAAGAGCGGAAGCACGAAGAAGAGCCCGATCGCCAGGCCGATCGAGACGACCATCGTCACGGCCAGCGTCCCCCGCCCGACCTGGAGGTCCTCGCCCTCGGCCGCGATCGCCGCCGAGCGCATCAGCATCCGGGTGCCGATGACCAGCGCCTCGTAGAGGACCAGCACGCCGCGCACGAGGGGGATCCGAGCCAGCCGGCCGCGCGCGAGCGCCGCGGGCAGCGGCTCAGAGTAGGTTCGTATCTCGCCCGATGGCGGCCGGACGCTCATGGCCACCGTCGTGCGGCCACGCATCATCACCCCTTCGATCAGCGCCTGCCCACCGTAGAAGAAGTCGGGTAGCCGGAATCGCGGCCGCTCGCCGGTGCGGGTGGTCGAGGTGATGACGAACGGCCCGGCTGCGACCAGTAGCTCGGGGACCAGGAAGACGAGGTGCGGCGCCAGACGCGCCGGCCACCGGGGCTGGTGGCGCCGCGCCGTCGCTATCGGCGCGACCGCTCCATGCGGCGCTGGAAGCGCTCGACCTGACCGGCGGTGTCCACGATGTTCTGGGTGCCGGTGTAGAAGGGATGGCAATTCGCGCAGACCTCGACGCGGATCGACTCGGCGGTCGACCCTACCGTGAAGGTGGTACCGCACCCGACGCAGTGCACCTCCGCCTGATGGTACTGCGGATGAATCTGGGCTTTCATGACTGGCTCCTGGGTCTGCAGCTCGCCGCTAGACCGGCGGCTGCTCGGTGGTGATGACGCTGACGCGCTTCTTGTCGCGCGTTCGATGGCTGAATTTGACTCGTCCGTCAGCGGTGGCGAACAGGGTGTAGTCGCGGCCCATCCCGACGTTCTCGCCCGGATCGAAGGTGCTGCCACGCTGCCGGACGATGATCGTGCCGGCATGCACCTGCTGGCCGTCGCCGCGCTTCACGCCCAGGCGCTGCCCGACCGAGTCCCGGCCGTTCTTGCTGGAGCTCCCAGCCTTCTTGTGGGCCATCGTCTGTTACTCCTCGGCCTTGGGCGTGGTCGGTCGCTTGGCGCGCGGCTTGGGTTTCGGCTTCGCCTCGACAGCTTTTGCCCCTGCCGCGCGTGCTCGCCGGGGCGCCGCCTCCGCGACTGCGGCCGTTGGGTGGATGGCGTCGATCCGGACCCTGGTCAGCGACTGTCGATGACCGGTCCGCCGGCGGTACTTGACCTTCTGCTTGAACTTGAAGATGACGAGCTTTGGGCCCTGCGCGTCCCCGAGCACCGTCCCGACCACCGAGGCGCCGTTGACGACAGGCGTGCCGATCGTCACCGCGTCCCCATCCCCGATCATCAGGACCCGATCGAAGGTCACCGAGGCACCGGGCTCACCGGCCAGGCGCTCGACTTCGAGCGTGGTGCCGGCCTCGACCCGATATTGCTTTCCGCCGGTGACCAGGACGGCGTACATGATCTGCTCCAACGCATGGCGAAGCGGGCCAACGTGGGTCCCGCGGGACGGCGAGTTTACCGAGCGATGGGGGGAGTGTCAACGAACACGAGACGCGTTCGGACCGCCGGACCCGGCCTCAGGGCCAGGTCGAGGGCCCGCACCACGTCCTCGGGCCGCCCCGCGCCGCTGGAGTCGAGGCGCAGCACCATCCGCAGTCGCGCGCGGTGCTCCTCCTCGTCCACTTCCAGGACCTCCACGTCTTCGACCAGCGGGCGCAGGTCCCTGGCGCCCGCGTCGACGCGGCGTTCGCTCTCCCCTCGCCGCCGCTGCCCCACCAGGCGGGGCGCGGCCAGGATGCGCACCACGGCACCACGCAGAGCCTCGTCGGTGAGCTGACCGTCGCCGCGGACGTCGATCTCGTACTCGGCGGCCCGCAGCTGAGAGGCGGCCGATGGGAAGCCATGCCACACCTCCCGGGCGTCGAGCACCTCGATCCCCTCAGGCAGCAGGGCAGTGGCGGCCTGGATCTTTCCGATCGGAACGAGGTCGTCGAAGTAGGCCTCCAGGATCTCGCCGCGCAGCTCGATCCCGATCGGCAGGTTGGCGGCAAACTTCAGGCGGGGGCGCGGCCGTAGTGCATTGGTGTGCGCCAGCGGCAGGCCGGCCTCGTGGAAGGCACGCTCGAACTCGCTCAGCAGCTCTGCCTGGCGGATCCGCAGGGCGGGATCGCGGCGGGCGAAGAGGAGCTGCCAGCGCTGGCGCGGCTGGTCCGAGTTCCGGTCCGTCATGACGACCCGATGGTAGCGTGCCGCGCCTAGAAGGTCGGTTTCCTCGTGTGGATCCGGACTGATTCCAGGATCCCCAGCCCGAAGAGGAGCGAGACCATCGAGGAGCCGCCGTAGGTGATGAACGGGAGCGGGATTCCAGTGACGGGCATGATCCCGGTCACCATCCCGATGTTGACCGCCACCTGGAACAGGATCATGGTCGCCAGCCCGACTCCGACCATCCGGCCGAGCGAGTCGCGAGCCTGCCATGCGATGGTCAGCATGCGAGTGACCAGCAACGCGAAGAGGCCGATCAGGATGATGCTTCCCACGAAGCCCAGCTCCTCGGCCACCACGGTGAAGATGAAGTCGGTCGACTGCACCGGCAGATAGCCGAGCTGGTTCTGGCGGCCCGCCGTGAGCCCCTCCCCCAGCCAGCCGCCTGACCCGACCGCGTTCAGTGCCTGCGTCAGCTGGTAGCAGGCTCCCTGCGGATCCGCCTGCGGGTCCAGGAAGCAGAAGAGCCGCTGCCGCTGGTACGTCTGCAGCGCCCCGATGGCCAGCGGGGCGACGGCGACGCAGGCGCCGCTGAGGATCGCAAGCCACCCCACGCTGGCGCCGCTCATGAAGAGCATCCCGCCCAGGATCGCCACGAAGACCAGGGCCGTCCCGAGATCCGGCTGCCGGTAGACGAGGTAGGCCGGCACCGCCATGAGCAGCGTGGCGCCGACGATCGTGCTCAGCTTCCCGACGCGCTCGCGCCTGCGGCTCAGGAAGCTGGCGAGGACCACGACCATCAGGACCTTGCTGACCTCGCTGAACTGGAAGTCAAGTCCCGCGACCGTGATCGACATCTGGGCCCCGAACAGGTTCCTGCCGATCAGCGTGGTCAGCAGCAGAAGACCGAGGACCCCCAGGTAGATCGGCACGGTGAAGGTCTCCAGCCAGTGGTAGTCGACCGTGGCAGCCACGAAGAAGACGATCAGGCCGATGGTGGTCCAGAGCAGGGTCTTGACCGTCTGCGACAGGTCTCCCAGCGCTCCGGCAGAGGTGTAGCTGGCCGAATATCCGACCACCACCCCAAAGACGATGAGGAGCCCCATGTAGAGGAACAGCTGCACGTCGAACCAGCGCCAGCGCCGCACGCTCAACGTGTCAACAAAGGTTGAGGCGACGGTCCCCATCGGTCAGTTCGCCGCCACGAGCGAGAAGTCTCGCGGATCGAGCCGAATATCCTGGTCGAGGCCATACCACTGCTGGAGGAAGTACTTGACCACCTCCAGCGACACGTTTCCGCGAACCACGGCCGAGTAGGTGAAGGT
>VBJX01000202.1:972-1242 GCA_005879775.1 Chloroflexota bacterium | reverse complement strand
CGACGACCACAGCCGCGACGACACCGTGGAGCGCGCCCAGGCCCTCAACCTGAAGGCGATCCGCCATCCCCACAACGTCGGCTACGGGGGGAACCAGAAGACCTGCTACATGGAGGCGCTGCGCGACGGGGCCACCATCGTGATCATGCTCCACCCGGACGGCCAGTACGACCCCGCGATCATCCCCGAGATGATCCGGCCCATCCGCGAGGGGCGGGCCGACATGGTGCTCGGCTCGCGCATGCTGATCCCCGGGGGCGCCCGGCACGG
>VBJX01000202.1:421-918 GCA_005879775.1 Chloroflexota bacterium | reverse complement strand
CCTCGCGATGGGCCGCCGCTTCTCGGAGTGCCACACCGGCTACCGGGCCTACAGCCGGCACTTCCTGGAGACGGTGCCCTTCCTCCGCAACTCGAACGGCTTCGTCTTCGACACCGAGGTGATCTTCCAGGCCGTCCACTTCGGCCTGCCGGTGGCCGAGGTGCCGATCTCGACGCGCTATTTCGAGGAGGCCTCCTCGGTGGGCTTCCGGTCCGGGGTGGTCTACGGCCTGGGCACGCTCTGGACGGCCGCGCGCTTCCGGCTACACCGGTGGGGGCTCGTCCCCTGCGATAAGTTCCGGGCCTGAGGGCGCCGGGCGGCCACCCGCCGCCCCCCGAGGTGTCGGCCGTCACAGCTATCCCGTTCTTCCGCTGCCATCCTGCCGTCTCTTCGGGAAGGCGCTTGCTGCCGAGCCCCGGGCCCGCAGTTGTCCAGGGAGTCGGGCGATCCGCTCACGCTCGATCGCGCAGTTCGGGGTTGTCATGAGGCACCTTCCG
>VBJX01000202.1:0-391 GCA_005879775.1 Chloroflexota bacterium | reverse complement strand
TGACCTTCGCACCCAACGCCGGCCAGACCGACCCGGCCGTGCGCTTCCAGGCCCACACCCTGGGAGGCACCCTCTTCTTCACTCCGTCCGAGGTGATCCTCGCCCTGCCGGAAGCGGGGCCCGCGACGAGACCGCCCAAGACCGGCCGTGACCTGTCCGTGGGAGCGGAGCACGGGATTCCCGTCAGCTTCCTGCGCCTCCGCTTCGTGGGCGCCTCGCAGCAGCCCGAGATCGCGGGCGCCGAGCGCCTTCCCGGCACCTTCAACTCCTTCCATGGCAGCGACCCTGCGCGCTGGCGCTCGAATCTCCCGACCTATGGGGCCATCGTCTACCGCGGCCTCTACCCCGGCATCGACCTCCGCTACGAGGGCGTCGAAGGCCGGATCAAGGG
>VBJX01000094.1 GCA_005879775.1 Chloroflexota bacterium | reverse complement strand
TGCCGGGCGCAGCCGCGGAACGCCGCGGATCGCCAACCGTCTCCTCAAGCGGGCCCGTGACTTCGCCCAGGTACGCGGCAGCGGGGATGGGCGCGTGACCGCCGAGCTCGCGACTGACGCCCTCGATCTGCTCGAGATCGACGGACGCGGCCTCGATGCCCTGGACCGCCAGCTGCTGCGTGCCATCGCCGAGCACCACGGCGGGGGACCGGTCGGGCTGCAGACGATGGCTGCCACCATCTCCGAGCCGGTCGAGACGCTCGAGGACGTGATCGAGCCGTACCTGATGCAGATCGGCCTGCTGGCGCGCACCTCGCGCGGGCGCCAGCTCACCGCCAGCGGCTGGGAGCACCTGGGGCTGACCCCGCCTGCGACGTCCTTGGTCCAGCCAGCACCGGGGTTGTTCGACTAAGGCCGATGTCCCCGGAGATCGGCCGGATCCTGCTGGTCATCGGCCTCCTCCTGATCGTGGTCGGCGGCCTGGCGGCGCTCGGGGTGCGGCTGCCGTTCGGGCGGCTGCCGGGCGACATCGCGATCACCGGCGAGCATGGCGGGCTCTTCATCCCGATCGGCACCATGATCGTCATCTCGCTCATCCTCACCCTCCTCGCCAACCTGTTCCTGCGCCGCTAGCCCACGGGCGGCGAGGACCGCGCGAAAAGGGCCCTCAGGCGCGAAACGGCGGGAGTAGCATCGCCGCGGTTGTGCCCCGCTCGTCCAAGGATGCGGGACCGACCCGCACGGACGGAGGGCAGGCATACCGTGGACGGCATTGCGTCCTACTTCAAGTTCGAGGAGCGGGGGACCTCGTTCGGCACGGAGGTTCGCGCGGGCGTCACCACCTTCATGGTGATGGCCTACATCATCTTCCTGAACCCGGGCATTCTCTCGGCGGCGGGCCTCGATCCGGTCGCGGGAGCCGCCGCCACCGCGCTGGTCGCCGGGATCATGACCATCCTGATGGGGGTCATCGCGAACTACCCTCTGGCGCTGGCCGCAGGCCTGGGAATCAACGCGGTCGTCGCCTTCACCCTGGTCCTCGGCAAGGGACTCACCCTGCCGGGTGCCATGGGGGTGATCGTTCTCGAGGGCGTGGTCGTCACCGTCCTGGTCCTGGTGGGCCTGCGGGAAGCGATCATGAACGCGGTGCCCCTGGCGCTCAAGCGGGCGATCGGAGTCGGCATCGGGCTCTTCATCCTGTTCATCGGCTTCGTGAACGGCGGGGCCATCATCTCGCCCCAAGGAGGCGTGCCTCCGGTGGTGCCGGTCTTCCCGACGGAGCCGGCACAGTTCGTGTTCTGGGCAGGCCTGTTTCTCACGATCGCCCTCTGGGTACTGAAGGTGCGTGGCGCGCTGATCATCAGCATCCTGGTCACGACCGTCCTGGCGCTCGTCGTCGGGGTCGCCAAGATCCCCTCTGACTTCGTGATCACGCCCGGATCCAACACGTTCAGCACCATCGGCGACTTCAACCTCGGCAACGTCTTCAGCCAGCTCGGCTTCCTGACCGCGTTGCTGACGATCTTCGCCATCATGCTCACCGACTTCTTCGACACGATGGGCACGGTCACTGGCGTCGCCGCCGAGGCCGGACTGGCCGAGAAGGACGGATCGGTGCCAGGCATCGGCCGCGTCCTGCTGGTCGACAGCGTGGCTGCCATCGCCGGTGGCGCGGCCGGGATCTCGTCGAACACGACCTACATCGAGAGCGCGGCGGGCGTGGCCGAGGGAGGCCGGACCGGCCTCACGTCGGTCGTCACGGGCCTCCTCTTCCTGGCCGCGATCTTCCTCTCCCCGCTGGCCGGGATCGTGCCGGCACAGGCCACCGCTCCGGCCCTGGTGCTGGTCGGCTACCTGATGTTCACCCTGATCAGCGACATCAACGTCCGGGACATGGAGGACGGGATTCCCGCCCTGCTGACCATGATCCTGATGCCGCTCACCTATGACATCACGGTCGGCATCGGCGCCGGCTTCATCAGCTGGGTCGCGATCAAGGTCTTCAAGGGCAAGCTGGGGGAGATCCACCTGCTGATGTGGGTCGTCGCCCTGGCCTTCATCGTCTTCTTCGCAAAGGACTGGATCGCCTCATTGCTCTAGTCCACCAACATTCTCCGATGGCGCCCGGCCGGGCTTCCCGGCCGGGCGCTACGCTCTCCGTGCCGATGTCGGACACCACCGTCCTGTCCCGCCTGCCGACGAGCTCGCCCATCTCGTTCGTTTCCCGCTCGACCGCCAGCGGCAGGGCTCGGCGCGGCACGCTCACGACGCCCCATGGGGTGGTCGAAACACCGGAGTTCATGCCGGTCGGCACGCAGGCGACGGTCAAGGCGCTGACCCCCGGCGACCTGAAGGCAGCGGGCGTGCAGATCCTGCTGGCCAACACGTACCACCTCTCGCTGCGCCCCGGGCATGAGCGGATCGCACGTCTGGGCGGGCTCCATCGGTTCATGGCCTGGGATCGACCGATCCTCACCGATTCAGGCGGCTTCCAGGTCTTTTCGCTGGCGCACCTCCGCACGGTCGACGACGATGGGGTCACCTTCGCGAGCCACCTCGATGGATCAAGGCAACGGCTGACGCCCGAGCGCGCGATCGAGATCCAGGAGGCGCTCGGCAGCGACATCGCGATGGCCTTAGATCAGCTCGTCGATGACGACGCCCCGCCGGACGAGATCGAGGAGGCGCTGGAACGGACCCATGCCTGGGCCGTCAGATGCCTCGCCGCGCGGACCAGAGCTGACCAGGCATTGTTCGGCATCCTCCAGGGCGGCGTCGACGAGAGGCTCCGCCGGCGGAGCGTCGAGACGCTCAAGGCCCTCCCGTTCGACGGGATCGCGATCGGCGGCCTGGCGGTCGGGGGGACGAAAGACCAGATGGCCGCGACCCTGGAGGTGGTGGCCGATGCGCTCGGCGATGACCCACGCGTCCGCTACCTGATGGGGATCGGCGCGCCACCGGACTTCTTCACCGCCATCGAACGCGGGGTCGACCTCTTCGACTGCGTTCTGCCGACGCGGGTGGCTCGCAATGGGCAGCTCTGGACGAGCAAGGGGCAGCTGAACATTCGCAACGCGCGCCACCTGGACGAGCCGGGTCCGGTCGACCCGGCCTGCGCCTGCGAGACGTGCCGCGACTACTCGCGGGCGTACCTCGCCCACCTCTTCCGAGCCGAGGAGCTGCTGGCGTATCGGCTCTCCTCGATCCACAACGTCACCTATACTCAGACCCTCCTGCAGCAGATCCGCCAGGCCCTCGACGATGGGTCGTTTGGAGCGCTGCGAGAGGCTGTCACGGGGCGCTACAGAGAGCGCCGGCGCGAGGACCGATAACCAGTCGCTAAGGGGCCGATAAGGTCCCGCCGGCCAGGCTGCACGGACCTCGACCGGCCCACATCGGGAGGTCCAGCGAGATGGCCAAGGGTCGCGATCGACCGCGCCACCAGGCGAAGCGCAAGCCAAAGGAGAAGGCGCCGAAGATTCAGCCGGCATCGGCCATCGACCAGCCGATGTCGGTCGAGCTCATCAAGAAGAAGCGCAAGCCGCGCAGCGAACCCGGCGAGGAGGCTTGACCTGATTCGCCGCCGGGAGTAACGAGAGAAGGAGCCCGCGAACAGCATGGAAGCCCCGGTGGCACCCGCCCAGCCCCAGACCCCAACCCAGCGCAACGGTGAGCGCGGCCGTGCCGTCGACGCCGCCATCCTGCAGATCGAGAAGCAGTTCGGTCGGGGCGCGATCATGCGCCTCGGCGACAAGGGCGCCAAGATGGCGGTCGACATCGTGCCGACCGGATCGATTGCGCTCGACCTGGCGCTCGGCGTCGGTGGCGTGCCGCGCGGCCGGATCACCGAGATCTTCGGCCCTGAGTCGAGCGGCAAGACGACCCTCTGCTACCACATCGCAGCCAGCGCGCAGCGGACCGGCGGGATCGTGGCCTTCATCGACGCCGAGCACGCGCTGGATCCGACCTACGCCCGCAACGTGGGCGTCAACGTCGACGAGCTGCTCGTCAGCCAGCCGGACACCGGTGAGCAGGCACTCGAGATCGCCGAGACGCTGATCCGCAGCAATGGCGTCGACGTGGTCATCATCGACTCGGTGGCGGCGCTCGTGCCCCGCGCCGAGATCGAGGGTGAGATGGGGGACAGCTTCGTCGGACTGCAGGCGCGGCTCATGAGCCAGGCGCTCCGCAAGCTGACCGGGGCGATCAACCGCAGCAACACCGCGCTGGTCTTCACCAACCAGCTGCGCGAGAAGAT
>VBJX01000091.1 GCA_005879775.1 Chloroflexota bacterium | reverse complement strand
AACGCCAGCTACGACATCCTGCGCCGAGCCCAGCGACGGCCGACGACCACCCTGCCCGATGTTGAGGAGGGAGAGGCGGAGCTGCCGGACGTGCGCGCCGTCGACCCGGCTGTTGAGGCGAGCCGTTCCGAGCTGCGTCGCCACCTGGACGCCGCGCTGCGACGCCTGCCGGAGGACCAGCGCACCGCCGTCGTTCTGTGCGACGTCTACGGGATGGACTACCAGGAGGTCGCCGATGCCACCGAGTCGGCGCTCGGCACCGTGAAGTCGCGGATCCATCGTGGCCGGCTGCGTCTGCGGGAGATGCTCGCCGACGAGCGGGAACTGTTCATTCGCGAGGTGCGTCTGGACCGATGACCATGATGAACGCCACCCATCCTGACGACGAGCGCCTGGCAGCCTTCGCGGCTGCCGAACGCGATGCCGTCGACGATCGAGCGCTGCGCGAGCACCTCGCCTCCTGCGCGCGCTGCTCCGACCTCGTCCTCGACCTGACCAGCCTCCGCACCGCGCTCGCGGAGCTCCCAGATCTCGCCCCCTCCCGCCCCCTTCGCCTCTTGCCCCCGCTCCCCGAGCCCGCCTCGCACGATCGGCTTCCATGGCTTCGCCGGCTGGTCGCCCCGACCATCGTTGCGGGCGTGGGATTGGTGCTGGTAGGAGCTCTGGGGACGGCAGGCAACATGGCATCCAGGGCCGCGCCCGCCTTCTTCAATGCCGGGGAGGCAGCTGGTGCCTCGCCCCGGGCCGCCGCATCGGCCGCGGCGAGTCAGGGCACCGACTCCGCCAATCGCAACCCGGCGTCAGCGCGGCCATCGGCCGTGTATGGCTCTCTCGGCAGTCGGCCTCCAAGGGCGAGCTCCCTGGAGCCTGGTGCATCTGCGCCGAGCCCATCCCAGGTGCCGGCCGACCTCGGAGGGTCTGGCGAGAAGTCAACGACTCCCCCAGCCGCGCCGACGGTGCCGGCCGCCACCTGGCTGCTGGCATTGGCGGCGGGCCTGGGGCTGATCCTCGTCGGTCTCTACCTGCGATTCGCCGTTCAGCCGCGAGCCGGCTAGGCGAGCTTCCCGGCCACCACCGCCAGCGCGAGCAGGATCAGGAAGCCGATCGCCACCAGAAGCGCCGCCCAGCCGGAATCCAGGAAGGTCCGCTCCATCGGCTCGATCGGCTGCGGGCGGCGGGTCGGGGGAGCGGCCGGTGGACCGCTCTGCGGCGCAGTGCGGGGGGCGGATCGGGTCTCGGCGGCGGTCGCGCGCCAGGTGGCCCAGGTGCGGGTGGTGGTCGGCTGCGCGGGACGGATCGGCGGGCGAGTGGCAGCCCAATGGCCGCCGGAGCGAGTGCCTGCCGATGGATGCGCGAGGTCGAACTCGGCTCGGGCGTGGGCCGACGAGAGGATCGACCACGCCTCGTTGACGTGACGCATTCGCTCGGCGACCGCCTCGGTCGGGTGCAGGTCGGGATGGAACTGCTTGGCGAGCCGCCGATGAGCACGCGCCACCTGCTGCGGAGTGGCGTCACGCGCCAGTCCCAGGACGGCGTACGGGTCGAACGGCGCGTGGCTCTGCATGGGGCGATTCTAGCGACCGACAGGCCGGTTTCATCGGTCTAGACTGGCTTGGCCATGCCCGATCGACGCCCGATTCTGATGCTCATCGACGGGCCGAGCCTCGTCTATCGCGGCTACTTCGCGCTCCCTCCGTTGACCATGTCGGATGGGACCCTGGTGAACGCCGTCTTCGGCTTCCTCCAGATCGTGCTGCGCGGCATGCAGGATCTCAAGCCCGACTACGCGATGGTCAGCTTCGACGTCGGGAAGCCGCAGTTCCGCTTCGACGCCTATCCGGAGTACAAGGCCGGGCGTCCGAGCATGCCCGACGACCTGCGCCTCCAGTTCCCGATCGTGCGAGAGATCGCGGCGATGATGAGCATCCCGATCCGCGAGCTCAGCGGCTACGAGGCGGACGACGTGATCGGCAGCCTTGTGCAGCACGCCAGGGGCGCCGGCGTCGACACCTACATCGTGTCGGGCGACCTGGATGGGCTGCAGCTGGTCAATGATCACGTGCGGCTGCTCACCACTCGGATGGGCGTCGCCGCGACGGTCATCTACGACGAAGCGAAGGTCATGGAGCGCTATGGCCTGCGCCCCGACCAGATGCTCGACTACAAGGCGCTGAAGGGCGACACCAGCGACAACATCCCCGGCGTGCCGGGCGTGGGGGAGAAGACGGCCGTCCAGCTGCTGCAGCAGTTCGAGACCCTGGATGGCATCTATGAGCGCCTGGACGAGGTGAAGGGCAAGCTCCGCGATCGGCTTGGCGAGCACCGCGAGTCGGCCTTCATGTCACGCGAGGTCGGCAGGATCATCATCGATCTGCCGGTTGAGCTGAACCTGGAGGAGGGGCGTACCGGTCGCTACGACCGGCGGGCGGTGGCGCAGCGCTTCCGGGAGCTCGAGTTCCGCTCGCTGATCGACCGGCTGCCGCCGTCGAGCATCGCGCCCACCGGACACGACGACCCGGAGCGTGAGACCGGCGGTGGGCTGCAGCTGTCCCCGCCTCTCCCGAGCAGCCCGCGTGCGCAGGCAGACCCCAGCGCCGATCCGGGAGCCGCCATCGAGGGAGTCGAGCCGCGCGTCATCGGGCCCGATGGAGACTGGGGCGAGCTCGAGGCCTGGCTGGCGGCTCAGGGAGAGGAGGTCGCGCTCGGTTGGGCCACCGGGGAAGGACGGCCGCTGGAGCGCCAGCTGCTGGGGATCGCGCTGGCCGGGGCGGATGGCTCGAGCTGGTACCTGCCCTGGAGCGACGATCGGGCGCTGCCGGCCTGGTTCGAGCGTGACGGCAGGCCGCTGATCGGCCACGACCTGAAGCAGCTCGTGACGCTGCTCGCGATGCGCGGTGTCGCGCTGCAGGGTCCGGCGATCGACACGCTGGTCGCCAGCTACATGGTCAACCCGTCGCTGCGCGCCCAGACCCTCGACGACCTGGCAGCCAACCGCTTCGGCGCCAGCCTGCCGGAGCGGCCGGCTCCCGGGACCCTCGACGAGGATGCGGCCACCGCCCGGCGCGCTGCGGGCGAGGCTCTCACCGCCCTGCTGGTCCGCCCGCTGCTTGAGAAAGACCTGGTGGAAGGCGGAATGATGAACCTCTTCACCGAGGTGGAGATGCCACTCCTCCCGGTGCTGGCCAGGATGGAGCTGGCCGGGGTCAGCATCGACCGCGAGGCGCTGGCGGCCATGGGCGTCGCCGTTCAACATCGGCTCGCCGAAGCAGCTCGAGCAGCTCCTCTTCCACGAGCTGGGGCTGCAGGGCACGAAGCGCACGCGAACCGGCTACTCGACGGATGCATCGGTCCTGGAGGAGCTGCGCGACAAGCACCCGGCGGTCGGTCTGATCCTTGAGCACCGGCAGATCTCGAAGCTCAAGGGCACGTATGTGGACGCGCTGCCGAGCCTGGTCGGAGCCGATGGACGCCTGCACACCACCTACCAGCAGGCGGTCGCCGCCACAGGTCGCCTGTCGAGCATCGATCCCAACCTGCAGAACATCCCGATCCGCTCGGCGCTGGGGCGGCGGATCCGGCGCGCATTCGTCGCCGCACCCGGGCAGCTGCTGCTTGGCGCCGACTACTCCCAGCAGGAGCTGCGCATCCTGGCGCACGTCTCCGGCGATCCCGGGCTCAAGGCGGACTTCGCGGCGCATTCCGATATCCACCTGGCCGCTGCCGCAAGAGTGCTGGGCGTGGCTGCCGAGGACGTGACGCCCCGGGTGCGCAGCGTGGCCAAGATGATCAACTACGGGATCGCCTACGGCCTGAGTGACTTCGGGCTGGCCGATCGGCTCAGGATCCCGCGCGAGGAGGCGCAGCGCTTCATCGCCGACTACTTCACCGCCTACCCGGGGATCCGTCGCTACATGGTCGAGATCCGGATGCTGGCCCGCGACCAGGGATTCGTCACCACCCTCCTCGGCCGGCGGCGCTACCTGCCCGAGCTGACCGCGCGCAACGGGGCCCTGCGCTCGGCCGGCGAGCGGATGGCGATCAACATGCCGATCCAGGGAACGGCCGCCGACGGGATGAAGATCGCCATGATCCGGCTGGATGCCGCCATCCGTGAGCGCGGCCTCCGCTCGCGGATCCTGCTCCAGGTCCACGACGAGCTGGTGTTCGAGACCGATGAAGAGGAGCTCCCTGCTCTCGCCGCGCTGGCGACCGAGGTCATGGAGTCGGCCCTGCCGCTCGACCCGCCGCTGGAGGTGGCGCTCAAGGTCGGCACCGACTGGGAGAACATGGACCGCTACCTGCGCGGCGACGATGAGTCGTGGCGCCGAGTGCCGAAATCGGCCGTCGACGTGGCGCGCGAGGAGGCGGAGGAGGCGGTCGCCGAGCCGCTGACTGCCTAGCCGATGCCGGAGCTCCCCGAGGTCGAGACGGTCGCCCGGGACCTGCAGCGCTGGGTAACGGGCTCCACCATCGCGGACGTCGAGGTGCGCTGGGAGCGCACCATCCGCCACCCCCAACCGGCTGCGCGCTTCGCCGCCGAGCTCCGCGGCGCAACGGTGGGCCGGGTCGGGCGGCGTGCCAAGAGCGTGCTCATCCACCTGGCCGATGGACGGGTGGTGACCGTTGCCCTGCGCATGACCGGCGCGCTGATCGTGGCCCCGCCCGGCACCCCGGACGACCGCTACGCCCGAGTCGTCTTCCACCTGGCCGATGGCCGCCAGCTCCGCTACCGGGACGTCCGCAAGTTCGGGCGGATCGGGCTGTGGGAGGGTGGCGGGCTGCTCGCCCGCAGGCCGAGGAGCGCCTCGCGCCGGGTGGCCGAGGCACGCGAGCCGGCGCGGGTCGGGGACGTCTTCGCCAGGCACGGACCGGAGCCGCTCCGCAGCAGCTTCACGGCGGCGCGCCTGGCGGAGCGCCTGCAGGGCCGATCCGCGCGATTGAAGACCCTCCTCCTCGACCAGTCGTTCATCGCAGGAGTCGGCAACATCTATGCCGACGAGGCCCTGTGGCGGGCGCGGCTCCATCCCCTGCGCCGCGCGGACAGCCTCACCCCGGGGGAGGTGCGACGGCTGCATCGGGCGATTCGGGCGGTGCTGCGGCAGGGGATTGCCAACCGCGGCGCGAGCTTCGCCGATTACGTGGGCGCCGACGGCGAGCCGGGGGAGAATGCCGAGCGACTGTCGGTCTACCAGCGCAGCGGAGAGCCGTGCCTGCGCTGCGGACGCCCGATATCGCGGCTGGTCATCGGCCAGCGGAGTACCCACTATTGCCCGCACTGCCAGGTGGACCCCCTAGCGGAGCAGGCAGCCCGATGAAGGTGATCGGCCTGACCGGCAACATCGGCTGCGGGAAGAGCACGGTGGCCGCCATGCTGCGAGAGCACGGGGTGGCGATCATCGAGGCCGATGCGGTGGCCCGCCAGCTGCGGACCAACGACGACCGCGTGCGAAGCCGCATCGAGAAGCGCTTCCGCACGCTGGATGCCGGGCGCCTTGGAGAGATCGTCTTCGCCGACCGCGCCGCGCTCGCGGACCTCGAGGCGATCATCCACCCGCCCCTGCGCGACGAAGTTCGCGCCCGCCTCGCGGAGCTGGAGACGGCCGGCGCCGAAGCCGCGGTGATCGAGGCGATCAAGCTCCTCGAATCACCGCTGCATGATCGCTGCGACGAGATCTGGGTCGTGCGCTGCGAGGAGCGAGACGCCCTGGCCCGCCTCGCTGAGCGCGGAATCGACGAGCCGGCCGCTCGCGCGCGGCTGGCCAACCAGTCGCCACAGGCCAGCAAGGTGGCCGCCGCCGACGTCGTGATCGACGGCTCTGCCCCGCGCGCCGAGACGCAACGCCAGGTTGAGGCGGCGCTCGCCGCCCTCCTGGCCCCGGCCTGAGCTCAGATCCTGGCCAGGAAGGCCGTTACGAGGGGCTGGGAGCGGCGAAGACCGGCGGCTGCGGCACCCTGAAGCCGAAGTCGTCGAGGAGCTGATCGAGCGTCGAGCCTGGGGTTTTGGCGGTGCGCCCGTCCTCGTCGGGCCGCAGGACCAGGCTGAACTGGCCCCCGGCGGCGTTCAGCTCCTCGATCTGCTCGGCGACCTCAAGGGTCGCACGCAGGATGTAGATCCCGCCATTGCGGGCCAGGATCGTCAGCTTCTGCAGGGTCACCTTGGTGGACGGTCCGGGCATGATCGCCGGCGGGCTGGCGGCGGGTGCCGGGGTCTGCCCGATCTGCGGATTGATCTCGATCGTCACGATCAGGTCGACACGCTGGCCCGGGACCAGCGTTCCGGCCACTGCGCGGTCATCGGGCACGCTGACACTGACCGCCCGGAGGTCAGGTCCTGTCGGGTTGAACGATTCGCCCGGCTCGAGGATCGAGAAGCCCTGTCCCGAGCTCGCCGACGCGAGCATCGTCCGGCTCAGCAGCTGTCCGGTGGAGATGGAGACGGCGCTGACTCGCCCGAGCACCTCGTCGATGCGAGTGAAGGCCGATGCGTTGGTCGGGTCGGCCGGGACGCTGCGAGTGGCAACGTCGCCTTCCTCGATCGGCTTGCGCGAGGCGATGTCGCGGGCGGCCACCACGACCTGGCGCATCTCGACCTTTGGCTCACCGGTCAGCCCGCTGGCACGCAGCGCCGCGAAGACGATGCCGGCGACGATGAATGCAATGAGCAGCCCGACGCCGATGTAGAGCTTCGAGCGCTTGCTGTTCCTGTCCGAATATTCGAGTTCCACGAACCGGTCTCTCCTGCGGTGCTAGTTCCAGGGGGTCAGGCGGGCGGCCTGCGCGCGTCGCAGCGTTCCGTCGCCGCCATCGGCACGGACGCCGCTGACGGCTCGACCTGAGATGTCGTTGGAGCTGATGTCGGTGATCTCGAAGACGGCGAAGCCGATGATGTCGACGTACGACCCGCTGCTGGCCACGGTCGCCACGGTGAAGGTGACCGGGAGGAGGTGGGTGACCGGCTGGCCTGCGCCATTCGTTCCCCGCGCCCTGACGTCGAAGCGGTAGCAGCCGGGTGCCAGGCCGACGGTGCTGATCTGCAGCGTTGAGAGCGCTCCCTGGCCGGTCGAGATGGGGGTCACGGAGGTGGGGCTGACCGTGATCTGCCCGGCCCCGATGCTCGCGGCGGCCAGGCTGCAGTCGGTGAAGCTGGCGGCGTCCACGGTGAGTGCCACCGCCGTACCGGTGGGTCCCCACTTCGTGGCGGCCGCATTGGTGGTCGACACGTAGAGCGGCATGCTGATCGACGCTCCGAGGGTTGCGGCTGTGCCGCTCGTGGTTGAGTTGGAGAGGCTGAAGTCGCGGACAGCCCCGCCGACCTTGACCGGCACCGGGTAGCGGCGGGCCTGGAAGTAGGGATTGCCGGAGTGGCCCTCGATCCAGACGGTGTAGATGCCCGCCGGAATCGCGTTGGTCTTGACGTTGCTCATCGATACGGTCGTGCCGTTCTTGGCCGGGATGAAGGTGTTGGTCGACCAGGTCGGCTGGTTCATGTCCCCCGCGCCCGGCGGGTCGACCGGGGGCGTCGGCAGGATGTCGTCGGCGGGATGCCCGGCAGCTGTGGCGTCGACGTCGCCGTGAAGGTGCAGGGTGACGGTGCTGGCGAAGGCATCGTTGCGTGAGACGGTGAAGTTGGGCCCGTTGATCGGCGCGCCGGTCGTCGACGGCACCACGATGGCGGCCGGCGGCGCGATCGCGAAGTCGGGGATCTGCATCTCGGTCCCGTTGTAGACCGCGAGGAGGAGCCGGTCGCCGACGCCGAAGGACTCGCTGAAGTTGTGCACGATCATCGCCGAGTCGTCGCCGTCCAGGGTCGAGACCTGGTCGTTTGGATCAGCCGGCTCGACAACCGACGGGA
>VBJX01000085.1 GCA_005879775.1 Chloroflexota bacterium | reverse complement strand
TTCGCGCTCCGCTCCGATAGCTCGACCCCCGCCTTCTCGGCCAGCCGGGAGAGCGCCTCGCGAAAGTCGACGCCGTCGCGACGCATGAGGAACGTGAAGATGTCGCCACCCTCGCCGCAGCCGAAGCAATGCCAGCTCTCTCGATCAGGGCTGACGATGAACGAGGGGGTCTTCTCGGCATGGAATGGGCAGAGGCCCTTATAGGCCGAGCCGGCACGTTTCAGGACGACCGTCTCGCCGACGACGTCCACCACGGGAAGCTTCGATTTGATCTCGGCGACGATGCCGGAGGAGGTCATGCGGGAAGGCGGTCCTGCGCCGTGCGGCGCGTTGTCAAGGGGTTTGTCAAGGGGGTAACGAGATTATAGCGTCAGTGTCAAGCTAGGCGCTGCCGGTCGGGCGTCAAGAGCATGGATGAGCCCCCGACTCGACAGCGCGTTCTACACTCCACCCGATTCGACCGCACCTTACCGCACCAGCTGCCGATACGGAGGAGCTCACGACCACCTTCATCCCCTCACCCTCGATGCGCGAGGCCGATCTGCTGCGCGAGGCTTTCGGCGACATCCATGGCCGGCGTCTGCATGGGTTCGCCCTGCTCGTGGCACTCGGCGACGGCGAGCGCGCTGAGCATGCTGCCGGCATGGCGCTGTCCGCCGGCGAGGAGCAGGCGACCGCGCTGCGGCACCCCGAGCGGGCAGCAGCCTGGCTTCGAGCGCGGGTCCTGAGCTCGCTTCGCGCGCGCACCATCGGCTCCTCGCCGATGGACCTGGCACGCCGCGACAACCTCGCCGGCCTGGGCGTTGGCGGTCCAGCGTTCGACGGGCTCGCTGCCCTATCGCCCGCTGAACGGGCGGCGCTGGTTGCATCGCTGATCGAGGGATTCGAGCCGATCGACGTCGAGACGATCCTGAACCTGGGCCCGACGGCCACGAAACGGATCACGGCACGGGCGCGCGAGCATTACCAGCTGGCCGCCACGCGGGCAGAGCCTCCCGGCATCGGCACTGCTTCGGGGAGCCTGGCACACCGCGTGCAGCAGGTGGCCGGACGGGCGCTCTCCCAGCCATCCGACGACGGCCGATGAACGAGCCTCACGCACGCTTCTCGGCATGGCTGGCGTCCGGGGCCCCCGGCGAGCCGGCCCGCGACCTGGCGCTGCATGCCTCGGTCTGTCCCGAATGCGCCCGCGCCATCGCAGCCCTGGACCTGCTCGGTCAGATCGACCCCGGCCGTGCACCGATGCCCTCCTGGGACGGGGTCGGCGATGAGCCTGGGGGGCTCCTGCGCGCCGCACGTTTCGCAGCGGCGGCGGTCGGCGTGATGCTCGTCGCGGTGGTGGTCGGGATCGGTGCGTCGCAGCTGATCATCGGTGGCCGCGCCTCCGGGGAGGTGGCATTCGGCAGCCAGACACCGGCGCAGGGGGTGCTGGGTGGGGCCGGCACGCCAGCGGATTCGGCGACGCCTGCAGCCTCCTCGGCCACGGATGCCACGCCATCGCCCACCAGCGAGCCGGCCGGAACGCTATTTGAGCTGCCCACCCCGCATGCCACCCCACGCCCGACCTGACCTCCACGCCCGTTGTCACCCCCAGCCCGACCGATACGCCGACGCCGAGTCCGACCCCCGCCCAAACCGTCCCAGGGAGTCCGACCCTCGACACTGCGACGGCGGGAACTGGAACGGTCGACCTGAGTTGGTCGGCGCCTTCCTCGGATGGCGGCTCGCCGATCAGCGGCTACGAGATCTGGCGCGGAACGAGCAGCGGTGGGGAAACGTTGTATGCGACCGTCGGGAACGTTCTGGCCTACCAGGACCCGGCTGCGCCTGTCCCAGACACATACTTCTATTGGGTAGCCGCCAAAAACTCAGTCGGGACGGGCTCGTTCTCCAACGAACTCTCCGCGACGCCCGGCTGATCGAGCACGGCAGAGAGCTGCTGAGCTAGCGGTCGCGCTGCTCCCCGGACGAGAGGGCAGCCTGGGCCGCCGCCAGGCGGGCGACTGGCACCCGGAACGGCGAGCAGGAGACGTAGTTCAGCCCCACCTCGTGGCAGAAGGCGATGCTCGCCGGATCGCCGCCGTGCTCCCCGCAGATGCCCACCTCCAGGTCCGGCCGGGTGGCACGCCCTCGCTCGGTGGCGATCCGCACCAGCTGCCCGACTCCCTCGCGATCGAGGACCTGGAACGGGTTCTCCGGAAGGATGCCGCGCTCGACGTACTGGAGCAGGAACTTGCCCTCCGCGTCATCGCGGCTGAACCCGTACGTCATCTGGGTCAGATCGTTCGTCCCGAAGCTGAAGAACTCCGCGTGCTCGGCGATCTGGTCCGCGGTCAGGGCACCCCGCGGGACCTCGATCATGGTGCCGAACTTGAAGGCGACCTGGCGCCCGCTCTGCTCGATGATCTGCGCCACCTCCGCGTCCACGATGCGACGCGTCTCGGCCAGCTCGTTGGCGTGGCCGACGAGCGGAATCATGATCTCGGGAAGGGGCGTGATCCCCTCGCCGGAGACATGGGCCGCGGCGGCCAGGATGGCACGGGCCTGCATGCGGACGATGTCCGGGATGAGCAGGCCGAGCCGGCAGCCGCGCATGCCGAGCATCGGGTTCACTTCGCGCATCTCCTCGACCGCGGCAAGGAGCTCCTCGGCCTCGGCGAGCTCGTCCGCCAGACCGGCGGGGAGCGCATCGGGCGCGCTTGTCTCACGAATGGTTCGCAGCCGGGTGACCTTGGCCAGCAGGTCGTCATGCGGCGGGAGGAACTCGTGCAGCGGCGGATCGATGAGGCGGATCACGACCGGCAGGCCGTCCATCGCCCGGAAGAGGCCCGCGAAGTCATCGGCCTGCAGATGCTGGAGCTCGGCCAGCGCCGCATCAAAGGTGGCGACCGCCTCGGCCTCATCGGACGAGAGCTCCTGGCCTCCATCGCGGCGTCGTTTGGCGTTGGTGGCGCGCGTCGCGGCCAGGATCATGCGGCGCACCGTCGGCAGCCGGTCCTCCTCGAAGAACATGTGCTCGGTGCGGCACAGGCCGATCCCCTGCGCGCCGAAGGCGCGTGCCCGCTCGGCATCGCGCGGGTAATCGGCATTGGCCCACACCTGCAGGCGGCGCACCTCATCGGCCCATCCGAGCAGGGTGGCCAGGTCGTGCTCGTCCTCGAAGCGAGCGTCGATCGTCGGCAGCTCCCCGGCGAAGATCTCGCCGGTGGTGCCGTCGATGCTGATCATCTCGCCCTCGCGGAGGGTGACGCTGCCAGCACGGATCGTCCGCTCCCGATAGTCGATGCGCAGGCTCTCGGCGCCCGCCACGCAGGGCAGGCCCATGCTCCGCGCTACGACCGCGGCGTGGCTGGTTGCACCACCGCGCGCGGTGAGCACGCCGCGGGCCGCCAGCATGCCGTGGACGTCGTCGGGGCTGGTCTCGATCCGCACCAGGATCACCGGCTGGCCGGCGGCCTTGGCCTCCTCGGCGCGGTCCGGATCGAGGATCGCGCGGCCGGTCGCGGCACCCGGCGAAGCGTTCAATCCCCTGGCCATGAAGCGATCCTGCGCCGCACCCTTGGCCGCCTCGTCGAAGCGAGGCAGGAGCAGCTGGACGATCTGAGCTGGCTCCACGCGCTGCAGCGCCTCGTCCCGGGTCAGGATCCCCTCCCCCACCATGTCGACAGCGATCTTCACCGCGGCGGGCGCGGTTCGCTTCGCCGAGCGCGTCTGCAGCATGTAGAGCTTGCCGCGCTCGATCGTGAACTCCAGGTCCTGCACGTCGCGGTAGTGACGCTCGAGCCGCTGGGCGATCTCCTCGAACTGCGCGTAGACCTGCGGCAGCTCGTCGCGCATCTGGCTGATCTTGGCCGGGGTCCGCACGCCGGCGACCACGTCCTCCCCCTGGGCGTTGGTCAGGTACTCCCCGTAGAGGACCCGCTCGCCGGTGTTCGGGTCGCGGGTGAAGGCCACCCCGGTCCCCGAATCGGCGCCCATGTTGCCGAAGACCATGGCCACCACGTTGACCGCGGTGCCCAGGTCGTGCGGGATCTTGTTGAACTCGCGGTAGTCGTGGGCGCGTTTGCCGAACCACGAGTCGAAAACCGCCCGGATCGCCAACTCCAGCTGCCGGTCCGGGTCGGACGGAAACGGCGCCCCGGTCCGTTCCTCGACGATCCGCAGGTACTCGTCGGCCACCTCGCGCAGGTCGGCGGCGCCCAGCTCGGTGTCGAGCTTGGCTCCACGGCGTTCCTTGAGCGCCTCGAATGGCTCGTCGAAGGCCGATGCCGGGATATCGAGCACGATCCGCCCGAACATCGCCACGAAGCGGCGCCACGCGTCCTGGCCGAAGCGCTCGTTGCCGGTGAGGCTGATGAGCCCGGTGACGGTCTCCGGGTTCAGCCCCAGGTTCAGGACGGTGTCCATCATCCCCGGCATGCTGAACGCCGCGCCGGAGCGGACGCTCACCAGCAGCGGGTTGGCCGCGTCGCCGAAGCCCTTGCCCGTCTCGGCCTCGAGGTCCCGCATGTGGGCCAGCACGTCGTCCCAGAGACCCGGCGGCAGCTCCCGGCCGGCGGCGATGTACGCGTTGCAGGCCTGGGTCGTGATGGTGAAGCCAGGCGGCACGGGGAGCCCGGCGTTGGTCATCTCCGCCAGCCCGGCGCCCTTGCCGCCGAGGAGGGCGCGCATCTCTGCGCTCCCTTCGGGGAAGGTGTAGATCAGCTTGGCGGCGGTGGTGGTCATCGGACAGCGCGAGGCTCCGTGTGGGGCGGGGTCACGATTGTACCCATCAGCCGCCAGGCTGCCGATGGCGCAGCCGGCGACGTCCCGGCTCCCGGTAGCGGACCTCGAGGTAGGGCCACACGTCCGACAGGGCGACCCGGTAGTCGCCCGCCACCCGCCTGGCCCGCAGCCGGCCGCTCCGGATCAGGCGGCGGACGTGCTCGGGATGAAAGCCCAGGATGATCGCCGCCTGGCGGGTGCCGACCTCCAGCGCCTCAGGATCGACCTCAGCGGCCGGATCGCGCCCCGCCAGCGCCACGGCCATCGCCTTGACCCGGTCCGCCGTGAGGGCCACCGCCTCAGGCTCCGGCCGTCGCATGGCACCCGCCAGCGCGGCAGCCAGGTGCTCACGGAGGACGGCCACGCTGGTCAGGGACGGACTGCGCTGGCTCACCGGATGCCGATCCACCCCAGCCGCAGCCCGAACCGGAAGACCGGCTCGAAGGTGGCCACCAGGCGTCCGAGCGGACCCGCCTGCTGCCGGTAGAGCGCGCGCGCCTTGGCCATGACCCGCGCCCGATCCCGGCCGGCGAGCCCCGGCAGGAGCGCCAGGAACCGGGCGAAGGCGGGCGCCTCGCGGCCAGTGAGCCATAGGGCGTCGGCCAGCGCCTCGCGATTGGCGGGATCGTCGGGCGCCAGCTCGACCGCGCGTTGCGCGGCGGCGAGCGCGCCCCGCGCGTCGCCAAGCAGCGTCAGTCCGCGGGCCAGGGCCAGCTGTGCGGTCGCGTTGCCAGGGTCCAGGCGGGCGGCGCGGCGCGCGGCCTCGATGCCGCGCCCGGCCTCTTCGGCATCGAGACGTTCGGCGGCCTCGGCAACCGACCATGCGATCTGCCGCGGATCGTTGCGCGCCAGCCAGCCGAACTCGATGGCTGCGTCGCGGTGCGCGCCGCGCTCGGCGAGCACATTGGCCAGCAGCTCGCGGTAGCGGACCTCGTCGGGATCGAGCCGGACGGCATCGGCGGCATGCCGTTCGGCCTCCGCCAACTGGCCCGTGGCAAGGAGCGCGCCTGCGCGAAGCTCGTGAGCGGCGTCGTCGCCGGGCCGTTCGGCGAGGATCGCCTCGCTGAGACGGAGCACCTCGTCGTGGTCGCCGCGCTCGAAGGCGGCCCGCAGGTCGGCATGCGTGGCGGCTTCGCCGGCGACCATCGGCCTAGCCCCCGCCTGCGTCCCAGGTTGCGCTGCCGTCCATCAGCTCTGCGAGGCGGTCGGGGATGGCCGCCAGCGCCACTCGCTGCTGGGTCATCGTATCCCGCTCGCGGATGGTGGCAGCCCCGTCATCGAGCGTCTCGACGTCGACCGTGACGCAGTACGGAGTGCCGATCTCGTCCTGCCGCCGGTAGAGCTTGCCGATGCTGGCCGTGTCGTCGTAGGTCGCCACCATCCGTGACCAGGACGGCGGCCTTGATGGGGGCCAGATGGGGCTTCAGGTGCAGGACGACCCTTGTGTCACGTTCGAGCTTCTCCTCCTCGTAGGCATCGATCAGCACGGTGAGGACCGCGCGATCGACCCCGGCGGCAGGCTCGATGACGAATGGCACCAGGTGTCCCCCGGTGGCCTCGTCGAAGAAGGAGAGGTCCCGGCCGCTGGCGGCCGCGTGGGCGCTCAGGTCGAAATCGGTCCGATCGGCGACCCCCTCGAGCTCTGACCAGCCGATCGGGAACTGGTACTCGATGTCGGTCGTCTGCCGGCTGTAGTGCGACAGCTCGTCAGGCTCGTGCGGGCGAAGCCGAATTCGGTCGGCGCCGATCCCGATCTCCTCCGTCCACCACCTCAGGCGCTCCTCGACCCAGTACGCGAACCAGCGGTCCTCGTCGGGAGGAGGGACGAAATACTCCATCTCCATCGCCTCGAACTCGCGGTCGCGGAAGATGAAGTTGCCCGGCGTGATCTCGTTGCGGAAGGCCTTGCCCATCTGCGCGATGCCGAAAGGCAGCTTGCGGCGGGTGGTGGTGAGCACGTTGGCGAAGTTGACGAAGATCCCCTGCGCCGTCTCGGGGCGCAGGTAGGCAACCGAGGCCGTCTCGGTCATCGGGCCTACGTGGGTCTGGAACATCAGGTTGAACTGGCGGGCCTCGGTGAAGGTGCCGCGCTGGCCGCAATTCGGGCAGGCGATCTGGTCAAGCGGCCCCTTCAGGTCCTCGGCGCGGAAGCGCAGCTTGCAGTTGCGGCAGTCGACCATCGGATCGCTGAAGCCGGCCACGTGGCCGGATGCCTCCCAGACGCGCGGGTGCATGACGATCGCCGCGTCGATCCCCACGATGTCGTCGCGGCGCTGGACCATGGCCCGCCACCATGCCGCCTTCACGTTGCTCTTCAGCTCGACCCCCAGCGGGCCGTAGTCCCAGAAGCCGGCCATGCCGCCGTAGATCTCGCTCGAGGGAAACACGAAGCCACGCCGCTTCGCCAGGTTGGCGATCACCTCGATGCTCGGGGCAGGCACCTGCAGCCACGCTCCTTTGTGCGAGTGCTACCAATGTTGGGGCCGGACGGCCGGGAACCGAGTCTACCGTACCCATCCGCGCGGTCCGTCTGCCGCGCGCGGCCCATCCGCTACCCTTGCGCCGAGCGGTTCGGATTCCTGCGCGAGGTGGTCGCCGAGATGGAGCGCTCCGTTCCCTACGCCGCAGCCCTCATGCGCGCCAGCGAAGGACTGCGCCTGGACCTGCGCGACGGCGGACAGACGGCCAACCGGCTCGACCCCATGGCGGGCGTCGTGCTCACCGCCTCGAACGGGCACGCGCTGCACGAGACGGCCGTCGATCGGACCAATGCGGAGGCGGTGACCGCCGCAGCCCGTGAGCTCGTGGCACGGGCCCTCTCCTCGCGCCCGGAACCGGGGGCCCCGCCGCTCGAGATCGTGCCGGAAGAGCCAGCCGAGGCCGATTATGCGACCCCGGTCGAGATCGAGCCCGGATCGGTGCCCCTGGCGGACAAGCTGGCACGCCTGGAGGCCACTCGCCGCCGGCTGCGCGACGCCGACGATCGGGCGGTCCAGGCCTCGGCCGGCTACGGAGAGACGCTTCAGCGGCAGGTCTTCGTGAACCGCGTTGGACTGGCGACGCAGCAGGTGCGGCGAATCACCCTGTCCCTGGTCATCTACGTGTCCGATGGGCATCAGCAGCGCTATGACTACCTCGCCCGCGGCGGGACCGGCGGACTCGAGCTCGTCGAGATCGATGACGAGGAGATCGCCGAGCGGGCCGAGACGGCGGTCGCGCTGCTGACCGCGCGCCCGGTTGCGGCCGGCATGTATGACATCGTGTCGGACCCGTCAGTGAGCGGAACGATCGCGCACGAGGCATTCGGCCATGGCGTGGAGACCGACATGTTCCTCAAGGAACGGGCGCGTGCCGCCGACTACGTAGGACAGCGAGTGGGATCGGACCTCGTCACCATCATCGACGATCCGACCACACCCGGCGGCTACGGGGGCTACTACATCGACGATGAGGGGCAGACCGCCGGTCCGACGACGATCATCCGCGAGGGGATCTTCCAGCGCGGGCTGACCGACCTCTACTCCGCCAGCAGGCTCGGGATTCCCCGCTCGGCCAACGGGCGCCGCGAGAGCGTGCAGCGCAAGGCCTACGCGCGGATGTCGAACACCTTCTTCGCCCCCGGCAGCAGCTCGCGCGACGAGCTCGTGGAGAGCCTGGACGACGGCCTGTTGGTTGGGCGCGCGCTCAATGGGATGGAGG
>VBJX01000090.1 GCA_005879775.1 Chloroflexota bacterium | reverse complement strand
GACTACCCATCGGTGCTCAGCGGAGACGTGCGCGGGCTGCGTCTGGGTGTCCCGCGTGAGTACTTCGTGGTGGGGATGGAGCCCGGGGTCGAGTCGGCGGTGCGCACCGGGATCGGCGTCCTGGAGGGGCTCGGCGCCGAGATCGTGGAGGTCTCTCTGCCCTCCACCGACCTGGGACTGGCGACCTACTACATCATCGCCCCGGCCGAGGCGAGCGCCAACCTGGCACGCTACGACGGCGTCCGCTACGGCTACTCGGCGGGCGCAGAAGAGCTGCTCGACAACTACCTGCGCACCCGGGGCGAGGGATTCGGGGCAGAGGTCAAGCGCCGGATCATGCTCGGCACCTATGCCCTGAGCGCGGGCTACTACGACGCCTACTACGTGAAGGCGCAGCAGGTGCGGACCCTGATCAGATCGGCGCCAAGGTCGACGACCCGCTGCTCATGTACCTCAACGACGCCTGCACGCTGCCGGTCAACATCGCCGGGCTGCCTGGGATCAGCCTGCCGTGCGGCCTCTCTGGCGGCCTGCCGGTGGGCCTGCAGGTGATTGGTCGCGCGTTCGACGAGGCGACGGTGCTGCGCGTGGCGGACGCCTACGAGCGCGCTGCTGGATTCGCCGATCTCCGTCCACCGACCGCCCACGATTAGCCCGATGACCCCGTCTGAGCACGCGGCCCAGGTCGAGGCCTGGCATCGCGAGCGGGACGATCGCTTGCGAAGCCCCGATGGCTGGCTGACGCTGGTTGGCCTCTACTGGCTGGAGGAGGGGGATAACCATATCGGGGCGCACCCTGCCAACGAGATCGTGCTGCACGCCCATGGGATGCAGCCGCGGGCGGGAACCCTGCATCTCGAGGACGGGGAAGTCCATCTGGTTCCACATGCCGATGCCGGTCTCCTGCGCGGCGGGAAGGAGGCGGACGAGATGCGCCTCCTCGCCGATACCGATGGAGATCCGACGATCCTGGAGCTCGGCTCGCTGCGCATGCACCTGATCCGCCGCGGCGAGCGGATTGCGTTGCGCGTTCGTGATCGCGAGGCTCCCGCGCTTGGCAGCTTCACCGGGGTCGATCGCTTCGCGACGGACCCCGGCTGGCGGATCGTGGGCGGGCTGGAGCCGATGGGCGATGGCACCGTCGAGATCGTCGATGTCACCGGCCGCGTGAGCCGCGAGGCGAGCCCTGGCCGATTCACCTTTGAGCGCGGCGGCCGCGAGTGGGGGATCACGGCGCTTGACGGCGAGGACGACACCCTGTGGCTCGTCTTTGGCGACGCCACCAATGGCCGCGAGACCTACGGCGGCGGCCGATTCCTGTACACCGAGCCGAAGGGAGCAGATGGGACGATCGTTGCCGACTTCAACCTGGCCTACAACCCGCCCTGCGTCTTCTCAGAGTTCGCCACCTGCCCGCTGCCCCCCGCCGAGAATCGGCTGAACCTGCGGATCGAGGCCGGCGAGCGGATGTGGCATCCGCCGGCAAGGCGGCAGCCGTCCCACGCAGGCTAGGCCTCGGCGCCCAGCTCCTCGAGGTCAAGCTCCCGCTCGATCCTGCGCAGCGCCTGGTCGCCGATCACCCCGCGGTCCCGCAGGTCGATGATCGCCATTCGCTGGGCGTCGATGACGGCCCGCTGAATGGCAGCGTGCTCGACCGCCTCCTGGTCGAGTGGAACCTCACCCGCCTCGTGGTCGTGCTCGAAGTGCTCGGTGGCGTGCTGCTTGCGCTCTCGGAGGCGGTCGATCAGCTCCAGGTGGCCGGGCCACTCCGTCGCCAGCCCCTCGAGCCGGGCCAGCGCGGCGTTGACGGCGGCTTCCCGCGCGTGGAGCTCCTCGTGGGCGGCGGTTCCATCGTCGCCGACTCCGAGCCAGCGGATCAGCAACGGCAACGTCAACCCCTGGCCAACGAGCGTGGCCAGGATCACCGAGAAGGTCAGGAAGATGAGCAGGTCGCGGTCCGGAAAGGGGGTCACCTTGTCAGGGAGCGTGTTCGGGATGGCCAGCGCGGCAGCCAGCGACACCACGCCACGCATCCCGGCCCAGCCGACGATCAGCACGTTGCGTGTCACGGGGGCGCGCTCGCGGGCCCGGATGGCCGGCGAGAGCATGCGTGGCAGCCAGGTTCCCGGAAAGACCCAGACCAGCCGCACGAGGATCACCGTCAGGCTGACAACCACCGCCCACGAGGCCAGCTCACCGAACGAGCGTGACGCGGAGAGCGTGTCCAGGATGGTCGGCAGCTGCAGTCCGATCAGGATGAAGACCATCCCGTTCAGCGTGAAGATCACCATCTGCCACGCGCCGGAGCCGAGCACGCGCGCGTCGGAGCCGAGAATGCGCGGCGCATGTCGTCCGACCATGATCCCCGCCGTCACCACCGAGAGAACGCCCGAGACGTGGGCAGCCTCGGCGGGCAGCCACGCCGCAAATGGACCGAGCAGCGAGATGAGCACCTCGACCGGCGGATCGTCAAGCCGGGAGATGACCGCGATGATCGCCCAGCCGGCGATGAACCCGACCGCCACGCCGCCGACGCTGACCACCACGAAGCTCAGCGCCGCGCCGCCGAGGGAGAAGGTGCCGGTCAGCACCGCCACCAACGCCAGGCGGTAGGCGACCAGGGCAGTGGCATCGTTCACCAGGGATTCGCCCTCCAGAATCGTCACCACCCGGCGCGGGAGGCCGAGGCGCTGCGCGATCGAGGTGGCGGCCACCGCATCGGGTGGGGAGACGATGGCGCCCAGCAGGAACGCGACGGCCCACGGGACCCCGGGCGCCAGCGCATGAACCACCACCGCCACCAGGATGGTTGTCGCCAGCACCAGCCCGATGGCCAGCAGGCCGATCGGCCTCGCGTTCGCGGCCAGCTCGCGCGGCGAGGTGAAGAAGGCGGCCGCGAAGAGGAGCGGCGGGAGGATGAGGGTGAAGACGATGTCCGGCGCCAGCTCGACGCGTGGCAGCCCCGGGATCAGCCCAAGCGCCACGCCGCCCAGGGTCATCAGGATCGGGTAGGGGATCCCCAGGCGGCGGGCAGCCACGGTGAGCAGCGCGACCGCCACCAGGAGCCCCAGGACCTCCTCGACCGGATGCACGTCGCAAGCCTAGCGCGAGGGTTACACTCCGCACCGATGACCGCCGAGCCTGCCGCCGCCCGCGTGGCGCGCCCACCTGCCGAGTTCCTCTCCTCGCGGATTCGCGCCCTGCAGCCATCGGGGATTCGGCGCTTCTTCGACATGCTGGCCGAGATGACCGACGTCATCAGCCTCACCATCGGCGAGCCGGACTTCACGACTCCTGAGCCGATCACCCGGGCGGCGATCGCCAGCCTCGAAGCGGGGGAGACGCGCTACACGGCGAACGGCGGGATGGTCGAGCTGCGCGAGCTGATCGCCGCCGACCTAGAGCGCCGGTACGGCGTCAGCTACGAGGCGCGCGGGGAGCTGATCATCACCGTCGGCGCATCCGAGGCGGTCGACGCCAGCCTGCGGGCGATCTGCGACCCGGGCGACGAGGTCATCTACCACGAGCCGTGCTTCGTGGCCTATGCGCCCTGCATCACGCTGGCGGGTGGCGTCCCGGTGCCGGTCGCCACGGGCGACGAGACCGACTTCCAGATCACCGCCGAGATGGTCGAGGCAGCCGTCACCCCTCGGACGAAGGCGCTCTTCCTCGGCTACCCGAACAACCCGACCGGAGCGGTCCTCGACCGCGAGGACCTGGAGCGAATCGCGGCGGTCGTCGAGCGTCACGACCTGCTGGTGATCAGCGATGAGATCGACGAGCGCCTGGTCTATGGCGGACATGAGCACGTGGCCTTCTCGTCACTTCCCGGGATGCGGGATCGGACGATCCTGATCGGCGGCTTCTCGAAGAGCTACGCGATGACCGGCTGGCGCGTCGGCTACGTCGCGGCGCCGGCGGAGCTGATGACCGGCATCGCCAAGGTGCACCAGTACGGGATCATGTGCGCTCCCACTCCCGCCCAGTTCGCGGCCGTCGAGGCGCTCCGCTCGGGCGAGCGCTTCGTGCTCGAGATGCAGGCCGAGTACGACCGCCGTCGCCAGCTCATGACCCGGCGGCTCAACGAGATCGGGCTCCTCTGCTTCGAGCCGCGCGGCGCCTTCTACTGCTTCCCTGAGATCAGCGGCACCGGCATGGATGACGAGACGTTTGCCCGGGAGCTCCTTCGCGAGGAGCGAGTGGCCGTGGTGCCCGGCTCGGCCTTCGGGCCATCAGGCGCCGACCATGTGCGCGTGTGCTACGCCACTGCCTACGAGGAGATCATCGAGGCGATGGACCGCATCGAGCGCTTCGTGGGGCACCACCGATGAGCCACAACGAATGAGCCGCCCGCTCGTAACCCGGCTCGTAGCAACCGGCATGAAACGACGAGTCATCCTATTTCTCGCCACGGCCCTCCTGCTCATGGCCGCCTGCACGCCGTCGAGCGGCGGCGCCGGCAGCCAGGCCCAGTCGCAGGCGCCCAGCTCGCAAGCCGCCAGCCAGGCGGCGCCCGGTCCGTCCTACAACTACTGAGCTACTGGCCGCCCAGCGCCAGGCAGGCGCGGGCGAACGGCAGGACGGCGGCCGGCGCTCGCTCGGCCGAGCCGTCTGAATCGGCGACCAGCTCGATCCTCGGCTCGTCCACCACCAGGTGCCAGAGCCAACGCTTCTGGGAGCCATCGGCCTCGAGCTGGGCATCGGTCTGCACGCGGAGCCCTCGCACGCTCGCCCAGCGGTGGAGTTGACCGCGCAGCATCGACGCGGCACCCGGATCTTCCCCGGTCGGCTGGAAGCCGTAGTCGAGCAACCCGAGATCCGTGGCGATCAGGATCCTCACCCGGCCCGAGTCCGGGTTGACCGCCACGTGCGTAGCTGCCTCCTCCGCTCCGAGCTCGGCGAGCTGCTCCTGGAGCATCGCGCCCGCCTGCCCCAGGGCGCCCCAATCGGCCAGCTTCACCGCCGTGGGAGGGTCTGCGCGGGCGTCATGATCGGCCGAAGCCTAGCCCTACAATCGAGGCATGTCGATAGCGACGGCGTACGAGACGGTCATCGGCATCGAGGTGCACGCACAGCTGCGCACC
>VBJX01000084.1 GCA_005879775.1 Chloroflexota bacterium | reverse complement strand
CAGGTCGCCCCGCTCAAGGCTGATCGGCGGGGTCCCTTCCATCTCGATCCGGAAGGCGCCCTGCCAGCACAGGAAGAGCTCGTCCTCCTCGTGGTGATGCCAGTCGTAGGCGCCTTCCAGGCGGGCAAGCCGCACGATGGCGTCATTGGCCGTGGCGAGGTCCACCGGATGCCAGGCATCGGTCAGGCTGGCAACGGTGTCGGTGATCGATACGACGCTCATCGGCCGTTCGTGCCGTCGGCGGACAGGTCGAGGTAGGCAGCCAGCCCGTGGATCCCGCCTTCGCGCCCGTAGCCCGATTCCTTGTAGCCGCCGAACGGGCTGGTGGGGTCGAAGCGGTTGAAGGTGTTGGCCCACACCACCCCGGCCTTCATGGCGCCGACCATCTTGAAGATACGGCTCCCTTTCTCGGTCCAGACCCCCGCCGACAGTCCGTACGGGGTGTTGTTCGCCTTCTCGATCGCCTCGTCCGGGGTCCGGAAGGTGAGCACCGATAGCACCGGGCCGAAGATCTCCTCCTGCTAGCCGCGGTCGGGGAGCTCGCAGTCGGGCTGGAAGATCTCGGCGCCCTCGTCGATCCCCGACTGCACCAGCTCGTTGATCTTTGCCAGCTGGCCGGCCGAGTTGATGGCGCCCACGTCCGTGTTCTTGTCGAGCGGATCGCCCACGCGGAGCGTAGAGAGGCGCGCCTTGAGCTTGTCGATAAGCGGCTCGTAGACCGATTCCTGTACGAACAGGCGCGAGCCGGCGCAGCAGACCTCGCCCTGGTTGAAGTAGATGCCGTTGATGATCCCTTCGATCGCCTGGTCGAGCGGGGCGTCGTCGAAGACGATGTTGGCTGCCTTGCCGCCCAGCTCCAGGGTCAGCTTCTTGCGGCTGCCCGCCACCGCCCGCCCGATCATCTTGCCGACCGCGGTCGACCCTGTGAACGCCACCTTGTTGACGTCGGGGTGGCGCACCAGCTCCATCCCGATCTCGCCCGGCCCGGTGATGATGTTCACCACCCCGGGTGGCAGGTCGGCCTGGCGAACCACGTCGGCGAACAGGTAGGCGCTCAACGGGGTGGTGGACGCCGGCTTGAGGATGACGGTGTTGCCGGCCGCCAGGGCCGGCGCGATCTTCCAGGCCAGCATCAGGAGCGGGAAGTTCCACGGGATGACCTGCGCCGCCACGCCCAGCGAACGCGGGTGGCGCCCCGGGAAGGCGTAGTCGAGCTTGTCGGCCCAGCCGCCGTAATAGAAGAAGTGGGCCGCGGCCAGCGGCACGTCGACGTCGCGGCTCTCCTTGATCGGCTTGCCGGAGTTCATCGTCTCGACCACGGCGAACTCGCGGGAGCGCTCCTGGATGATCCGCGCGATGCGGTACAGGTACTTGGCGCGCTCGCTGCCGGGGAGCCGCGACCAGGCGGTCGTGTGAGCGCGACGGGCGGCCGCCACCGCACGGTTGACATCGGCCTTCGAGGCTCTTGCGACCTTGGCCAGCCGCTCCTCGGTAGCCGGGTTGATGACGTCGAAGGTGGCCTTGGGCCGGCTCGGCACGAAGCGGTTGTCGATGAAGAGCCCGTACTCCGGGCGGATCTCGATGTGGTCGGTCGACTCGGGGGCGGGGGCGTACTCCCACGGCACGCCGCGCTTGGTCAGTCCCCAGGAGGCGGGCGCGGGCCGGGTCTCCGGCTTCTTGGTGAGCGTCACGCGGCCGATTATGCACCTGCGTCCCGTCCGCTACCCTGCTCGCCATGCCTCTCTCCGACGGTCGGCGCCGCTTGGCGCTCGCCTTCGTGATCGGCATCGCCCTCGGCCTCTTCAGCTCGCGCGCCGATTGGCTGCCGGCGGATACGGTGCTCCACGTGGTCGTCGCCCTGGGCAACGCGATCGGGCCGTGGGTGGTGGTTGCCTTCGTCGCCGGCGCCTTGCAGGGCGAGACGAGGCGTGGCCCGGTCGGCGGTCTGTTGGCGCTCATCGCGGGAGTCGGTACGTACTACGTGGCGGGCGCATTGAGCTGGCCCGGCGGCATTGCCGCGATCGGTCCTCTGGTCGTGATCTGGCTGGTGGCGGCCGTCGTCTCCGGGCTGGCGCTGGGCGCGGCGGGCGGCGGCTGGGCGGAGGGTGGCCGATGGCGGATGATCGGCCCCATGCTTCTCGCCGGCTCGCTGCTGGCCGAGGCCGCTTACCGCCTCATCGAGGTCGAAGCCTGGACGGGCATCGACCTGACCCGGAGCGCGATCCAGATCGCTGCCTTCGACCTCCTGGCTGCCATCCTGGTCCCCCTGCTGCTCCTTGATCGGGCACGACGCCCGACCGCCTACCTGGGCAGCCTCGGCGTGGGCGCGGCTGGCCTCATCCTCATCGTTGGCGCGGAGTCGGTCCTGCGGGTCGTCGCCTACTGGTGACTGGCGCCACGCGGCTCTAGGCGGGCAGCGTCCCCTCGAGGCGGAGCAGGAAGCGCTTGCGGTCGAGGCCACCCGAATAGCCACCCAGCCCGCCGTCAGCGTGCAGGATGCGGTGGCAGGGCACGACGATCGGGATCGGGTTCGAGGCGAGGGCGTTGCCGGCCGCGCGGGCGGCCCGCGGCGACCCGGCCTCCGCTGCCACGTCTCCGTAGCTGCTCACCTCGCCGAAGGGCACGCGGGCAGTGGCCTGTAGCACGCCCACCGCGAAGCCGTGCACCAGCGACCAGTCGATCGGCAGGTCGAACGTGCGCCGCCGACCCTCGAAGTAGTCCTCCACTTCCCGCCGTGCCGCATCGGTGCGCCCCGGATCCCGCAGGAGCCGCGGCGAGACGACCGCGGCCAGCTCCTCGAAGAGGAGGTCATCGGGCTCGTTCTCGTACGCCACCCGGACCACGCCCCGGCGCGTGACGAAGACCGTCAAGGTGCCGAGCGGTGAATCGGCGCGGGCATAGGCTACGTCCAGGATCCCGGCTCGGGCCGCCCGGCGTGCCAGCTCGGCCTGCAGGCGGTCCAGGTCCAGCTGCGGCCCGCCATCGGGCAGGGCGGCCAGGCGTTGTTCGAGATCGGTCATCGGGATACCTCCAGGCGCAGCCGGCGCAGTCCGGCGCTGACGTTCTGACGAGCGGCCTCCTCGCTGACGCCCATCCGCTCGGCGACGTCGCGATAGGCCAGGTCGAAGACGAACCGATGCACCAGCGCCGCTCGCTGCTTGCCGGGCAGCCGCCGAACGGCGCCCCACAGCCCGTCGTCGGGGAGGCCCGCCGGCGGTATGGAGAGCCGGGCGTCCGGGACGCCGTCGATGTCGCTGGCCGGATGGCGTTGCCGGCGGCGGATCAGATCGGTCGCCTTGCGCTGCGCGATCAGGTAGAGCCATGCCCGCAGGTTGTCGGCGTGCCTCAGCCGCGGATAGGCGCGCATCGCGGAAAGGAACGTCTCCTGCAGGCAGTCCTCCGCGTCGTCACCACCCACGCAGGCGATGAGAAACCGATGCAGTTCGGCGGCATGGTCATCGACCAGGGACTGAAAGGGCGGGAGTCGCACGCTGTATTGAACGTTCCTGGGGGCCGCCACGTGAGATCGGATTGTATGGGCCATCGGCGTCCGCACTCATCGAGAAGCTTGCCGCAGTTCCCCCGCAGTCTCAACGCAGTCAGACCGAAGGCGCCCGATGCCAGGGTGAGCGCACGACGCCGGACGATTGCCGGCAAGAGATGCGGAAGGAGCTCACACCATGGGACCTGGACGAACCGGAACGTCCGGCCAGGGCCGTGTCCCGAAGCCGGTCAGCTGGCACATCGCATGCGTCATGGGGCTCGCCCTCGTGACATCCCTCGCCGCCTGCGGCGGCGCCTCGCCTGTTCCAAGCCTCAGCCCCACCCAGGAGCCGAGCCCGTCGGCCACCCCGATCGACCTCGTCAGCGTCTTCGTCGGCAGGCTGGCAAATGGGCTGACCGCCAGTTCGACGGTCTCGGGGACCCTCGACGTCGGCTCCATCCACGGAACCCTGGAAGGTTCGTACACGTTCGGCACCGCGGGCGCCTACAGCTATCAGATCACGACGATCGTCGGCGAGAGTCGCTCGATCAGCCGCGGGGTCACGGTCAACGGGACCAGCTGGTCGCGCGCCGAGAACGGACCCTGGCTGCAGGACGCGGCCGCCCCTTCCGGCAGCACCGGAACGAGCGCGTTCGCAGAGATGACGGCGCACCTCGCAAGCCTGCGCGACACCGGGGTCGTCACCCTGGCCGGGCACCAGGTGCATTCCCTGCAGGCGCCCGGCGGCCTCTCAGTCCCTGCCTCCGCGCTGGGGATCTCGGACCCGGATGTCCACGATCCCAAGGCCAGCGTCAGCTTCTACGCCCAGGACGACGGGATGCCGGCGGGAATGGCATTCAGCATGACCTGGACGCAGGGGTCGGGCGACGGAGCACAGGACGCCAAGATGGACATGATCCTGGCGTTCACCACCTTCGGGACACCGATCACGGTGCAGCCTCCCGATGACGTGTGGCAGGTGTACAGCTCGAAGGAGCAGCACTTCAGCGTCGCCTATCCAGGCGACTGGCAGGCTGACGGCAACGCGGTCAGTGTCTCCTTCGCAGCGCCCGACAATTCCGCCGGCATCTGGATCGGCCTCGGGGCCGAGTCTGCTGCCCTCGATCAGAAGACCTGGGCGGCCGCCGTCCTCTCGGGTGCCACCCAGGAATTCGGCGTCCGGTCTGATGCCAGCCTGCCGCTCGTCGTGGCAGGAGTCTCAACCACCGCGTACGAGTTCCACGGCAAGAGCAACGGTCAGTCGGTCTTCTTCATGGACGTGCCGCTCACGCGCGACGGCGAGGGGTACGAGCTGCAATGGATCGGCATCCCCGGCTATGAGCCGACAGACATCGGGCGCTTCAAGACCATGCTGGCGACATTCGCCTTCACCTCGTAGCGCTGCAGCCGGTCGCTCGCTTCGAGCGGCCGGCTGCCCATCGGGCCTAGTCGATGGTGAAGTAGTCGCTCCCCGAGTAGCGGCCGCTGCGCTCCTTGCGGATCTGCATGAGCAGGTCGTTGAGGAGGGTGGAGGCGCCGAAGCGGAAGCGATCCGGCGTCATCCAGTCGGGTCCCAGGGTCTCGTACAGGACGGTCAGGTAGCTGATCGCCTCGCGCGAGGTGCGGATCCCGCCGGCCGGCTTCATCCCCACCGCGCGCCCGGTCTGGGCATAGAAATCGCGGATCGCCTCGAGCATGACCAGGGTCACCGGCAGCGTGGAGGCCGGCTGCACCTTGCCGGTGCTGGTCTTGATGAAGTCGGCGCCGGCGGCCATGGCGAGGACCGAGGCGCGCCGCACGTTGTCGTAGGTCTCGAGCTCGCCTGTCTCCAGGATCACCTTGAGGTGGTGCTCACCGTCGGCCGCCCCAACCACT
>VBJX01000040.1 GCA_005879775.1 Chloroflexota bacterium | reverse complement strand
CCTGCAGTTCATCAACTACCGATGAACCCTGGCCGATGACGCCCCCGTCCGAGACTCAACTGGCTGATGCCGCCGCGCGCCTCGGAACGGCCCTTCGCGGGATCGGCTGGCAGATGGCGACCGCCGAGTCGTCCACCGGCGGCCTGATCGGGCACGCCATGACGATGATCCCCGGCGCGAGCGACTACTACCGCGGCGGCGTGATCTGCTACTCGAACCTGGCCAAGGAGGTGGGGCTGGGCGTGCCGCACGAGCTGATCGCCGAGCATGGCGCCGTGTCGCCCGAGGTCGCCGCCGCCATGGCGACCGGCGCCGCCCACCGTTTCAGTGCCGAGCTGGGAGTGAGCGTCACCGGCATCGCCGGGCCGGATGGCGGCAGCGAGGCGAAGCCGGTCGGCACCCACTTCCTCGGCGTCGCGCGACCCGGGCATCCGGCGCGCGTCAAACAGCTGCTGCTGACGCACGACCGCGAGGGGAACAAGGCGGCGGCGGCGATGGCTGCTATGGAGCTGGCACTCGACGAGGTCGCGGTGGCCTCGGCCGTCCACTAGGGCTTCCGGGTGCGCGCCGGCGAACGGATCCACCTGATCGGCATCGCCGGCTCGGGGGCGGCGGGAGTGGCGCTCCTGGTGCACGACGCCGGCGCGGTCATCGACGGCTGCGACGCGGACACGCCCTCCCCCTACACGCCGCCGCTGGATGCCGCCGGGATTCGGGTCATCAGCGGCCACGACCCCGCCCATCTGGCCGGCGTGGATCGCGTGGCGATCACCCCCGCACTGCGGGCCAACCCGGACCTGCCGGAGCTCGTCGCGGCCAAGGAGTCGGGGCTCCCCATCCTCACCTGGCAGGCCCTGCTCGCGGAGCTGATGGCGGCCGAAGGCCGTATCGGGCTGGCAGTCACCGGCACGCACGGCAAGTCGACCACGACCGCGCTGCTCGGGCACCTGCTCATCAGCGCCGGCCTGGACCCGACCGTCGAGGTGGGCGCCTTCATTCCCGCCTGGGGGGCCACCGTGCGCTCGGGCAGGGGAGCGCCATTCCTGGTGGAGGCCGATGAGTTCGGCGACAACTTCCTCAACTACCATCCCGCCGGCGCGATCGTGACCAACGTCGAGATGGACCACCCCGATTTCTTCGCCGATCGCGAGGCCGTGCTCCACTCGATGGCGCGCTTCGTGCAGGGGATGGGGGAGGATGAACGCCTCGGTGGCCGCCTCCTCCTCACAACCGCGGCTGATTCCGGGTCCCAGGCCCTCCTGGCGCGCCTGGGGGACTGGCAAGGGCGGATCGTGCGCTATGGGCCCGGTGGCGATATCGAGGCCCACAGCGTCGCTCTGCACGGCGGGGGAGCGTCCTTCACGCTATTCGAACATTCGTTCGAATCTCCGCTGGCAGGGGCGCACAACGTCCTGAACGCCACCGCGGCCATCACCCTGGCGCATGAGCTGGGCGCCCCGCTCGACGCGCTGGCGGAGGGCCTGCGGACCTTCAGAGGAGCCGGACGGCGGATGGAGCTGATCGCCGATACTGCCGGCGTGATCGTCTACGACGACTACGCGCACCATCCGACCGAGGTGCGCGCCACCCTGGCTGCCATGCGCCAGATGGTGGGGGAGCGACGTCTGTGGGCGATCTTCGAGCCGCACATGTACAGCCGCACAGCCCTCTTCCTCGACGAGTTCTCGCGCGCCTTCACCGATGCCGATGAGGTGGTGATCGTCGACATCTTCGCCTCGCGCGATACCGACGAGGCGTTGCGTGCCACCTCTGCCGAGCAGCTGGCGGACGTCATCGAGCGCACCTCGGCCGTATCGACCATGGCCGGCGGCGACGTCGAAGAGGCCACCCACTATGTGGCCGAGCACCTGCGCCCCGGCGACGCTGTGCTGGTGATGGGGGCGGGGAAGTCCTACCAGATCGCTCAGGGGCTGGCCGCGGCCCTCGATGCCGGCGTCCTGACCCAGCCGCGCAGCCTGTAGGCGAGGAGATGAGCGGAGCTCGCACGGTCTTCGTGGGCGCTGTCCTGGCCATCGGCGTGGCCGCCGTGGAGCAGGGGCTGGTGCGCCTGGTGGATGCATCGGGCGCGAAAGATCAGCCAGCGGTGGTCCTGATCCTGCTGCTGGCTGCCTTCCTGGGGCTGCTGACCGCGGTCGTCACCCGCGCCATGAGCCTGCCCGGCGCCGTGGCTCCCACCGTCCTCGTCCTGGGCTGGATCCTCGTCCCGCCGCTGCTGGGCGCCATCCCCTCGGCGGCCACGCAGTACTTCGCCGGAGATGCTGCGCTGACCCCGGCGGATGCCATCGCGCTGGTGGTGGCCGTCATCTCCGCCGCCGTGACCCTGGGGGTGCAGGCCGAACGCTGACCGCAACGCTGACCGAGTAGGAGGCTCTCCGCAATGCGCATCCCACTTTCCGTTCTCGAGTTCCGCGACCGCGCGGCGGCCCTCTTCGGCAACGTCGAGGCGGTGATCGATGGCGATCGACGCTTCACCTATGCGGAGTACGCCGAGCGAACCCATCGGCTGGCCAACGCGATCCGCGGCCTGGGGGTTGCGGCAGAGGATCGGGTCACCTTCATCAGCTACAACTGCCACCAGCTCCTCGAGGCCTACTACGGCGTGCTGGAGGCCGGCGCGGTCCTCAACCCGGTGAACATCCGCCTGGCCGCGCCGGAGATCGGCTACATCATCGGCCATGCCGGGTCAACCGCGGTCTTCTACCACGCCGACTTCCGCCCGATGGTCGAGGCGATGCAGGCTGACCTGCCGGCGGTCAAGCGCTGGGTGGTCATGGAGAGCCCGATCGAGGGACCGGCCACCCACGAGTACGAGGCCCTCCTGGCCGATGCCTCGCCTGCCTACGACCCGCCCGAGGTCGACGAGGACGCCATGGCCGAGCTCTTCTACACCTCGGGGACGACGGGCAAGCCGAAGGGCGTGGTGCTGACCCACCGCAACCTGTACCTGCACGGGTTGGCCGGGGCGCTTGCCCTGCGCATGACCGATGCCGACACGATGCTGCACGTCGTGCCGCTCTTCCATGTCAACGGTTGGGGGGCGCCGCACTGGATGACGATGATGGGCGGCCGCCACGTGATGCTCCGCAAGTTCGACCCCGGCGCCCTGCTGCGCCTGGTGGCCGAGCACCGGGTGACCTACTTGCTGGCGGTGCCGACCATCTTCAACGCGTTGGTGAACTCCCCAGAGCTCGGCTCGCACGACCTGTCGAGCCTGAAGATGGCGATCATCGGCGGGGCGCCGGCCTCACCGACGTTGGTCCGTACCATCGAGGAGAAGCTCGGCTGCCAGGCGATCGTGGGCTACGGGCTCTCCGAGACGACGCCGATCCTCTCGCTGGCCTGGCCCCGCGCCGTGCTGACTGCGGCCGAGGCGCCCGAGATGTCCGCCGCCCGCCAGGCGATGACCGGCTATGCGATTGCCGGGGTCAACCTGCGCGTGGTCGACGCCGAGGGAGCCGACGTGCTGCCCGATGGCGAGCAGATCGGCGAGATCGTGGCCCGCTCGAACACGGTGATGGAAGGCTATTACCGCGATCCGGAGGGGACCGCCGAGAAGATCCGCGACGGCTGGTTCCACACCGGCGACATGGCCACCATCGACGAGGCCGGCTACATCTCGATCAAGGACCGATCGAAGGACATCATCATCCGTGGGGGAGAGAACATCAGTTCGGTTGAGATCGAGAACGCCTTCGCATCGCACCCGGCCGTGCTCGAGGTGGCCGTGGTGGCCGCCCCTGACGACCGCTGGGGCGAGATTCCGGTGGCCCTTGTCGTCCTCAAGCCCGATGCCGCCGCCACCGCCCAGCAACTGCGCACCCACATCCGAACACAGCTCGCCGATTTCAAGGTCCCGCGCCAGATCGAGTTCCGAGAGTCATTGCCGAAGGGCGGCACCGGCAAAATCCTGAAGGCCGAGCTGCGCGAGCCCTTCTGGGCGGGTCGAGCAGCCCGCGTGAACTAGGGGCCGACGTTGAGGAGTGTTTCCCCGCCGAACACGAACGGCTCGGCGACCTGGTAGGCATCGGCCTTCTTGTTCCAGGCATCGAAGCGGGGATCGTTGTCGTGCTCGTGGTGGCCTTCATCGGACGCGAAGATGGCCACTACCAGGTACTGGGCCGCTCCCTCGGTCTTCTTTGTGCTGATATCGAGCTTCGTGAGCGTCGCCATGGTCAGGACGCCTCGTGCCTGCAGGTCCGCCCAGATCGGCGCCTCCATGTCACGGAATCCTTGCTCGAAGTCGTCGACCTTGTCATTTCCAACGTTCAGCACGATCCCGATGGTCTGCACGGTTCCTCCTCGCGGGCGTGGTGGAAGGATGTTCGCACGTCTCTGCAGGCCTCCGCCTTCAATAAGGTCACATAACATCTCTTTGCGGAAGTGTAAGACGGGCCAACTGGGACCAATGGGTGCCCAGCTGAGCCAAAGGGTCGATGGGCGCCGCTCGCGTGCACGCTTACCGTGCGCTCATGAGAACTTCGTGGATGTGGCGCGCCATGTGGGCCGGCCTGGCTGCCGGCACCCTGATGCTCGCCGGCGGCGGCGCCGTCGGGACCGAGCTGGGGGCCCTCGCCGCCGGCTACGGGTCGCTGATCATCGTGGCGGCCCTGTATCTCGCTGCCGGGCTCGCGATCAGGCAGCGGATCTGGCGCTCGTGGCGCACCTTCCGGGTCGCCGAGCAGCCGTCCAGCAAGTCCGTCATGGGCCACCGCGTCTTCTAGCGGCACTCCCCCGCTCGTGCGGCGGGACCAGTTAGAACAGACGTTCGGTACCTAGTCTCCCTGGCGCCGTGCCGGCGAGGCGGCGCGCACCTCAGCGGCGATCGCCTGCGGCAGGTGCCCCGACAGCCTGACGCCTCGCTGGGTGAAGCGCTCGGCCACGTCGCCGGCCGCCTTGGCGCGCGCGACCAGCGCACCTCGCGCATACGGAACCACTGCGTCAATGGCCTCCATCTGGCTGCGCAGGATGGCACCGATACGCTCCAGCAACTCATCGAGGCCCTCGCCAGTCAGGGCGCTGGCCATCACCGCGTGCTCGCCCATCGGCCCTGGAGCTGCCCGCAGGTCGGCGTCGAGCAGGTCGATCTTGTTGAAGACGGTGATCCGCGGCTTGTCGCCGGCTCCAAGCTCATCGAGCACCGCCTGGACCGCAGCCTGCTGGGCGACGAAATTCGGATCGGCCGCGTCGACCACCTCGACCAGCAGGTCGGCGCGCAGCACCTCCTCGAGCGTGGCCCGGAAGGCATCGACCAGGTCGTGCGGCAGCTTGTTGATGAAGCCCACGGTGTCGGTCATGACCACCCGCTGGCCGGATGGCAGGCCGACCGCACGGCTGGTCGGGTCGAGGGTGGCGAACAGCATGTCGGCCGCGTACACGTTCGCCCGGGCGAGAGCGTTGAGGAGCGTGCTCTTGCCGGTGTTGGTGTAGCCCACCAGTGCCACGCTGGCGATATCGGCCGCATCGCGATGGCGCGCTGCGGTGGCGCGCTGGCGCTTGACCTCCTCCAGCTCGCCGCGCACCTTGCGGATCTTCTCGCGGATCAACCGCCGGTCGGTCTCGAGCTGGCTCTCGCCGGGTCCACGGGTGCCGATGCCGCCCCCCGTGCGCGACAGGTGGGTCCACAGACGCGTCAGCCGTGGCAGGTGGTACTGGAGCGCCGCCAGCTCGACCTGCAGGCGCCCCTCGCGAGTCTTGGCGTGGCGGGCGAAGATGTCGATGATCAGCGCCGAGCGATCGAGCACCTTGACGCCCAGCAGCTCCTCGAGGCTGCGCTGCTGGTTCGGGCGCAACTCGTCGTCGACCACCAGCAGGTTGAAGTCGGTCGCTCCCTTCTCGTCGACCAGGTCCGCGGCCCGTCCCTTGCCGAAATACCAGACCGGGTCGGGAGTGGCTCGTCGCTGCGCCGCGCTGCCGACCACCTTCGCGCCTGCCGTCTCGGCCAGGGCGGCGAGCTCGGCAAGGCTGCGCTCGACTGGCCAACGGCCGTCGTGCGGCACGTCGAGGCCGATCAGGAACGCGCGTTCCTGCGGAAGGGTGAGGTCGGTCAGCTGCGTGGTGCGGGGCATGAGACGGCCCATGGTAGCGGCTAGGGTCGCGGCACAGGCAGCAGCGCGATGGCATGGTCGACGATCTCCGGGTCGTCGCAGGCCCGGTCGCCGAGCTCCAGCCAGGTGATCCGCGGGTCGCGACGGAACCAGGTCATCTGTCGCTTGGCGTACTGGCCGGTGCGTTGCACGGTGGCGGCAATGGCCTCCTCGAGCGTCCACTCCCCCGCCAGGTGGCGGGCCGCTTCCCGGTAGCCGTGTCCGCTCATGGGCGGCAGGTCGGGGCCGTAGCCGGCTTCAAGCAGGCCACGCACCTCGGCGAGCAGGCCGCCTGTGAAGAACCGCTCAGCCCGTTCCGAGATACGACGTCGCAGCTCCCCCATCGGCCGGCTGAGCCCGATCATGACCACCGTTCCCGGCCACGGCGCCGATCCGGTTCCGTTGCCGCCCGCTGCCGCGCGCTCGAGTGCGCGGGTGACGCGTCGCGGATTGCGCAGGTCGGTACGTGCCGCGGTGGCGGGGTCCTCGCGCTCCAGGCGCGCGGCCAGCGTGGCCAGGCCCGTCTCCGTCAATTCGGCCTGGAGCGCCTGGCGCAGCGGCGCCGGCGGAGGGCTCCCCAGCTGGTAGCCGTCGACCAGCGCGCTGACGTACAGGCCGGTGCCGCCTACCACCAGCGGCAGGCGACCACGCCCGGCGATCTCGTCGACGAGCGAACGTGCGGCGAAGAGCCAATCAGCGACGCTGAACGGCTGGTCGGGGTCGACCAGGTCGATCAGGTGGTGCGGCACCGCCGCGCGGGCGGCGGCATCGGGCTTGGCGGTGGCCAGGTCCATGCCGCGGTAGACCTGGCGCGAATCGGCCACCAGGATCTCGAGCGGCACCCGGCGGGCAATCGCCAGGGCGAGATCGGTCTTGCCGGAGGCGGTGGGACCGACCAGGGCCGCGATCGGCGGGGGCGACCGCATCGGTCCGGTCGTCAGACCTCGATCAGCCGCTGGACCTGGGTGATGGCGCTGGCACGCCCGCTGGCCCGATCGGCCTCGATCACCACCGCGTTGAGGCTGACCGGTCCATCGGCCACCGCGAAGCGGGTCGGCAGGTGGGTCAGGAAGCGGGGCAGGACGGTCTCCAGGCTGAAGCCGATCACCGAGTCACGCGGACCGGTCATGCCCACATCGCTGATGTAGGCAGTTCCCTTCGGCAGCAGCTTGGCGTCGGCCGTCGGCACGTGGGTATGGGTGCCGACCACCGCGCTCACCCGTCCGTCAAGGTACCAGCCCATGGCGTTCTTCTCGCTGGTGATCTCGCAGTGGAAGTCGACGATCCGGATCGGCGGCAGCGGCTCCGCTCCCCCATCGAGCAGGCCGTCCATGGCCGCGAACGGCGAGTCGAGCTGGTTCATGAAGACACGGCCCATGACGTTGACCACCGCCACCTGCTCGCCGTCTGGCAGCGGGTGCAGCAGCCAGCCACGCCCGGGGGCGTCGTCGGGGTAGTTCATCGGGCGCAGGACCGGGCGGCCGGAGTCGAGGTACTCGTAGACCTCGCGCTTGTCCCAGACGTGGTTGCCGCTGGTGATCACGTCCACCCCGTTGGCCAGCAGCTCCTCGGCCAGGCTCGGGGTCAGGCCCGCTCCGGCGGCCAGGTTCTCGCCATTGGCGATCACCAGGTCAAGGTCGAACTCGGCCCGCAGGTCGGACACGGTGCTCACCACTGCCTGGCGGCCGGGCTTGCCGATCACGTCGCCGATGACCATGCACCGCACGCCTGCGGCGCCACTCGTCATCGGGCGTAGTCGACCGCGCGGGTCTCGCGGATGACCGTCACCTTGATCTGGCCGGGGTACTGCAGCTGCTCCTCGATCTTGCGCACCACGTCGCGCGCCAGGCGGCTGGAGGCCAGGTCATCGATATCCTCGGGGCGGACCAGGATCCGGATCTCGCGCCCGGCCTGGATCGCGAAGCAGCGCTCGACGCCGGGGAAGGAGAGGGCGATCTGCTGCAGGTCGTCGAGGCGCTTGACGTAGTTGTCGAGCGACTCGCCGCGCGCCCCCGGACGCGAGGCACTGATGGCATCGGCGATCTGCACCACGGTCGCTTCGATCGACTCCTGCTCCACCTCCTGGTGGTGAGCCGCGATCGAGTTGGCCACGATGGCGTTGATCCCGTAGCGCTTGGCGATGTCGCCCCCGATCAGGGCGTGTGGCCCCTCCACTTCGTGGTCGACTGCCTTGCCGATGTCGTGCAGCAGGCCGCCCTTCTTGGACTCGGCCACATTGGCGCCGATCTCGGCGGCCAGGAGCGCGGCCAGGCGTGCGGTCTCGATGCAGTGGTTGAGCACGTTCTGCCCGTAGCTGGTCCGGTACCTGAGGCGCCCGAGGAGCTTGATCAGCTCCGGGTGGAGCCCCGGCACGCCGGCGTCGTAGGCGGCCTGCTCTCCGGCCTGGCGCATCACCACCTCGATCTCGGCGCGCGACTTGGCCACGGTCTCCTCGATCCGTCCCGGATGGATGCGGCCGTCGCTGATCAGCTTGGTGAGCGCCATGCGGGCCACCTCGCGGCGGACCGGGTCGAACCCCGACAGGACCACCGCCTCGGGCGTGTCGTCGATGATCAGGTCGACCCCCGTCGCCTGCTCCAGGGCGCGGATGTTGCGACCCTCGCGGCCGATGATGCGGCCCTTCATCTCCTCGCTCGGCAGCGGGACGACGGTGACGGTGACCTCGCTGGTGTGATCGGCGGCGATGCGCTGCATGACCGTCGTCAGGATGCGGCGCGCCCGCTCGTCCCCCTCCTCGCTGGCCCGCCGCTCGATCTCGCGCACCTGGTGGTGGGCCTCGGCACGTGCCTCGTCGACGATCTGGCTGATGAGCCGCTCGCGCGCCTCGACCACCGACAGGCCACCGACACGCTCGAGCTCGGCGAGCTCGCGTTGCTGCAGCTCGGCAAGGCGCTCCTTCTCCGCCTCGACCTCGCGCTGGCGCTCCTCGAACCCCGACTCGCGGCGCTCGAGCGTCTCGAGCTTGCGGTCCAGGCTCTCTGCCCGATCCAGCAGCAGCCGCTCCTGGCGCTGCAGGTCGGCGCGCTTCTCGCGCGCCTCCTCCTCGGCGGCCCGCTGCGCCTTGAGGGCATCGTCCTTGCCCTCCAGGACGATCTCCTTCTGCTTGGCGCGCGCCTCGGCGATCACCCGCTCGGCGTATCCCTCGGCGTGCCTGACGCTATTGGCCGCCAGCAAGCGGCGGGCCAGGTATCCGAGAGCGACTCCGACCACGAGCGCGATGGCCGCCACGAGGGCGACGGTGGTGGGCTCGGGCATCGGCTCCTCCGTTTCGTTGGAGCCCCTCTGGGCAATGGTCGCGCGGCTCCGCCTCGGCGCCACGCTGGTTCAGAACGTCATCGTTTTCCGCCCGGCGGCACGCATGCGCGACGCCAGGCAACTAGTCGGACGAGTGTACCGCAAGTCCGCTGGGCCCACCCCGGGGCGACTCAGCCGGTCGCCAGCCGGCCCAACAGGGTCACCATCTCGAGGTCGCGCGGCAGGAAGTCCTGCAGCATGATCCGCTGGCAGCCGGCCTCGGCCAGCGCCTCCAGCCGCTCGTAGGCCTCTTCGAGCGTGCCGATGACCCAGCGGCCGCGTCGCTCCGCCAGCCAGGCGTCCGCGTCATCGCGGCTGCCGAGCATCGACAGCTGCGCCCGGACCCGATCACGGAGCTCGGACGGCGTGGTCGCCACGAGCACCCCCACCATCGCCGAGTAGACCACGGTTTCCGGGTCGCGCCCGGCAGCCTGGCAGGCGTCGCGCACGCGGCCATACGCCTCGCGCAGCCGCTCGGGAGTCGCCGACTGGCGGTTGAACTCATCGGCCCAGGTCGCGACCAGGCGCGCCTGTCGCGGCCCTCCGTCGCCTCCCAGGATCAGGTGCGGGTGCCGGGCACCCGAACGATCGGGGCGCGGTCGGAAGAGCGCGTCGCGAACCTGCCAGTGACGACCGCTGAAGCTCCAGCCATCGGGCTCGGTCCAGAGGCCGTGCACGATGGCCAGGGCCTCCTCCAGCTGATCGTAACGCTCTACCAGGGACGGGAAGGGGATCCCGTGCTGGGCGTGCTCCTGGTCGTTCCAGCCGGCGCCCATCCCGACCTCGAGACGACCGTCGCTCATCTCGTCGACGGTGGCCGCCAGCTTGGCGAAGTTGCCCGGGCCACGGAACGTGACCGGCGAGACGAGGGTCCCGAGATGAATCGAGGAGGTCTCACGTGCCAGTCCCGCCAGGGTGGCCCAGGCGTCGGTGGTCGGCAGCCCGGCCTCCCCGGGGAAGCTGGAGTAGTGATCGGAGCGGAAGAAGGCCTCCAGGCCGGCTGCCTCGGCCGTTTGTGCCAGGGCCAGGATCTCCGCGTAGCTCAGCCCCTGCTGGGGCTCGCTCATCAGTGCGTAGCGCACGCTGCAGGGTAGCCCAGGCGGCTAGATCAGGCCGCGGCCTCCTCAGCGGCGATCGAGCGGGCCATCCGGTCGGACTCCATGCGCTGAGCGTTGTCGCGGGCGAACTCGGCCCCGAGCGTCTCGGCGATGAGCGGCCGCGCGAAGAAGAAGCCCTGTGCCAGCTCACAGCCGGCGGCCTGCAGGCGCTGCACCTGGGCGCGGCGCTCAACGCCCTCGGCGATCACCCTGAGCCCCAGCGACCTGCCGAGCGAGATGATCGCCTGGGCGAGGATCCAGCGTTCGTCATTGGCATCGTCCACGTCGACGAAGCCCTGGGCGATCTTCAGGATGTCGATCGGGAAGCGGTGCAGGTAGCTGAGCGAGGAATAGCCGGTCCCGAAGTCGTCGAGCGCGATCTGGATCCCGCGCCTGCGCAGCTTGCCAAGGACCTCGATCGCCGCATCGGCGTCATGGAGCAGCACGCTCTCGGTGACCTCCAGGATGAGGCTCGACGGTGGGAGATGCGATGCCGCCAGCGCGGAGGCGACATCGTCGACCAGGGTCGGATGCAGGAGCTGCCGCGCGGAAAGGTTGGCCGCCACCCAAGGGGCCGGCGCGGCGTTCAGCCTCCAGCTGGCCGCCTCGCGACAGGCCTCGGCCAGCACCCAGCGCCCGATCGGCACGATGATCGCGTTCTCCTCCGCAGTGCCGATGAACTCGTCGGGTCCAACCTCGCCGCGCGTCGGATGGTTCCAGCGCACCAGCGCCTCGGCGCCGACGATCCGCCCGGTGTCCAGCGAGACGACTGGCTGGTAGCGCAGCTGGAACTCGCCGCGGTCGACGGCCAGCTGCAGCTCGGCGCCGACGTCGTGCCGGGAGCGCACGGTCGAGAGCATCGAGGGCTTGTAGACCGTCCAGCGCCCCTTGCCGGCCGCCTTGGCGCTGTACATCGCCACGTCCGCCTGGCGCAGGAGATCCTCGGCCGAGTCGCCCTGACCACCGGCTGCGATCCCGATGCTGGCCGACACGTGGGTCTGGACCTCCCCGATGGTGAACGGCTTGGCCAGGATCTCCCCGATCCTGGCGGCGATGCGGCTGGCATTGGCCAGATCGGGGTCGTCGTCGAGCAGGATCGAAAACTCATCCCCGCCCAGCCGGGCGGTCAGGTCGCTGGCGCGGGTGCAGGCCTGCAGGCGCGCGGCAACCTCGATCAGCATCTCGTCGCCGGCAGGGTGGCCGTACATGTCGTTGACGAACTTGAAGTCATCGAGGTCGACGAACATCACCACCGAGCGCTTGCCGCGCGGCGTCGCCGCCAGGCGGGCGTTGACGCTCTCGCCGAACAGGGCGCGGTTGGCGAGCTGCGTCAACCCGTCGTGGAACGCCTGGTGCTTGAGCTCATCCTGGAGCACTGAGAGCTTGGCCAGCGAGCGCTCCAGCTGGCCGTTCTCGAGTGCGGTTCCAGCGTGGTTGGCAACGGTGGCGAACAGCCGCAGGTCTTCGGCGGTGAAGGTGCTCACGTCGCCGAGCCGGTTGGCGATGACCATCGCCCCCACCACTGCCCCATCGGTGCCCAGCGGTGCGATCATCGCGTCACGGACCTCGTGGTCACCTTCGAGCTCCAGGGTGGTGGTGTTGACCAAGAAGGCCTTGCCATGGGCCACGACGTGCTGGTGGACCGGCCGCCAGGCAATCGCCGAAGCACCAGCCATGACCGAGGTGCTCGTCTCCGATACCGAGGTGATGAGGTAGCCATCGCCCGGGGTCGAGGGGAAGAGGACGATCTCGGCCAGTTCGGCGCGGAACATCGTTCGGCTGTGGTAGAGCAGCTGGACGAGCGCCGAGTCCAGCTCGGGGGTGCGTTGCAGGATGCGAGTCGACTCGTACAGGAGCTCGAGCGATTCGTGCTGCTGCTTGGCGCCGATGAAGGCCCGGTAGCCCAGGAACAGGGTCGCCACCGGTAGCGTGAGCAGCACGACGGCGCGCGAGTCGGCGACGATGATGATCACTGCCAGCAGCGCGATGCTGGTGTTGGTGATGGCCACCACCGACGAGACGGCCACCATCTGGCGCAGCTTCGGAACGCCAAGGCGCCCCTCGGAAATGGAGATCGCCATCGCCACCGTCACGACCCCGACCAGGTTCGAGACGCTGACGGCGACGAAGGCCGCCAGCCAGCGCATCGGACCGGTCAGCGGACCAGACCCGATCGTGCGGAAGACGAGCAGCCCGATCACCGATGAGAGGGCGAATGACCCGATGTTGAAGGCCAGCTTTACCGGCGGCTGACGCCGGTTGACGGCCAACGCCGCGGCCGAGCCGATCGCCTGGGCGATCACCAGCTCGAGCGGGGTGGCCAGGAAGAAGCCGACCACCAGCGGCAGCTCGTTCAACGAGAAGGTGTGCGCCCCTCGTCGGAAATGGAAGTGGATGACCTGTGCCTCGGCGGCCCAGAAGACGGGGGCCATCACCCACCACGGCAGGCGCCAGGCGGGATCGAGGGATGGAATCCCGGAGAGCACGAAGAACGACAGCGCGAATGCTGCTCCCCCGGTGGCAAGCACCAGGGCCCAGACCCGCGCATGGGCGGGCACCGCCAGGAAGGCCTGCTTGCCTGTCATTGAGACGGAGCCTATTACCACGACGTCTCGCTGCCGAGGCACCGAACGTCACCTCTTGGCGGTGACGAATGAGGGATGGTGCGGTACATGGAGCCTCCGAAACGGACGTGCGGCCGAGCTTCCGCCCGACCGCACATCATCCTCAGCTGATGAGCCCGCTCATGACCAGGCAGCGCCGCTCCAGCTGTTCCCCGACCAGCTGTTGCCGGACCAGGAGTTGCCACTCCACGAGTTTCCGGACCACGAGTTGCCACTCCAGCTGTTCCCTGACCAGCTGTTGCCTGACCAGGAGTTGCCACTCCAGCTGTTGCCGGACCACGAGTTCCCGGACCACGAGTTCCCGGACCAGCTGTTGCCTGTCCAGACACTTCCGTTCCAGACACCCCCGGTCCAGCTGGTACCGAGCGCCTCTAGGGTGGCCATGACGGCCGAACTGAACGGATGGCCGAAGATGTCCTGCGAGCCGCTCAGCAGCACGCCATCCAGGGTGAGGTGATCGGTTCCGCGTGAGAGCTCCAACGATCCGGTCCCGGTGGACCACTCGATCGTCTTCCACTGCACCGGCGGGTTGTAGGCCGTGGCGCCGAGCATCCTGGCCAGGTCGATCTCGCCATCTCCCTGCCGCAGCGAGGAGGCGTTGAGACCCTTCGTGTTCGACAGGAAGAGCCGCTTCAGGGTGGCAGGGGTGATGCCCGGGCGTTGCTGGATCGCCAGCGCCGCCGCCCCGGAGACAAAGGCCGCTGCCTCGCTCGTGCCACTTCCGCGGAAGAGCGTGTCGCTCACGATGCCGGTCGAACCGAACGCCTGGTCGATGTGCGACTCCGGAACGCGCAGGCTGACGATGTGCGCGCCTGGGGCGACGACGTCGGGCGTACGGCCGTTGCTGCCGGTCGATGAGAAGGCTGCGACCGTGTCATCGAGCTGGGTTGCGGTGCCCATCGAGTCCGAGGCACCGACGGCGAACAGCTTCGGATCGAAGGCGGGGTTGGTGAGGGTCCCTGTCTTGAAGGCGTAGCCGGCATTGCCGGTGGCGGTGACGACGAAGATGCCTGCCTTCCAGGCCTGCTCGAGGGCGAAGGCGAGCGGGTCGACTTCGTAGGCCTGGGCACTGTCCGTCCCGTAGGACAGGTTGAGGACCCGGATGTTCATCCCGTTGTCGTAGCGGTGCTGGACCACCCAGTCGATGGCGGCGATCACCTGCGAGACGTCCGTGCCGCCATCGGCGACGCCGACCTTGACCGACAGGATGCGGGCATCGGGCGCGACGCCCAGGAAGCTGCCCGCGTCCGCCGCATAGCTGCCCGGGACGGCCGAGCTCCCGCGACCGGCGATGATCCCGGCCATGAAGGTGCCGTGCCCATTGGTGTCCAGGTTGCGCAGCGTGCTCGCCTGCGACTCGAGCGACAGATCCGGGCCGTAGACGATCTTGCCCGGCGTGGCGAGCCCCTCGACCGGGGTCACGCCCGTGTCGATGAGGGCAACGTCGACGCCCGCTCCGGTGTAGCCGGCATTCCACCAGGCGCGCGCCCCGGTGTAGAGGGTGGTGTTGTACATGGAGTTCATGTCGCTCGCGGGGTCGTAGCCGGCGGCCAGGCTGACCGCAGGCGTCATCACCGTGAAGAGGGTGGCCATGCTGCCAAGGGCCACTGCGAAGCGGTTCGGCAGGCGGGAGGGCCGGCCCGGATGGGGCGTTCGTGGCGACTTGTGATGGTCCCAGGAGACGCCGAAGAGGATGGTCAGTCGCCGCAGCCGCCCACCGTTTGCCGCGGCAGGCATAGCAATGGCGCGGTCACTGGTCCGGTCCTTTCGACCGTACCCATCCGCGCCAACGTCGTCGAGTGCCTGCATCAGCTCCCCTTTCGTGGGGTGATGCGCGGCTACTGGCGGCCGGGCCATCTCGACGATCGAATCGACCGAGACCCCTGGCTTTGCGTCCCCGTCTCGCGACGGGTTTGCCTTTTTCAGGCCGTCGCCTGTGGTGACGCGCTTCGTCACCTGCGGCGACGTTAGCCATCGGTACCATCCATTCCATCTGGGTCTCCAGTACTCCCCCCGGGGGTACTTTCGGCCGCAGCCACTCGGATGGCCGCGCGGGCTGTCTCGGGATCGAAGCCGCGGCGGATGAGGAACTGGCCGAGCCGCTGCAGGGCCTGGCGATCATCCGGCAACGGCCGTCCTCGGAGATGGCGCGTCAGCGCAACCTGGGCCCGTTCCGCATCGGTACTTGGCAGCCCGTGGGTCTCGTCGGCCGCCGGCGACTCCTCCTCCCGCAACCGCTCGAGAACCTCGCGCGGGACGCCGCGCTGTCGCAGCTCCGCTTCCACCAGCCGGCGTCCGCGAGGCGCATGCCGATCTCGCTGCTCGGCCCACCAGCGGGCAAACGCGATGTCGTCGACGTAGCCGAGGCGAGCCAGCCGCGCCATGGTCGCGTCGATCACCTCGTCCGAGGCCCCGGCGCGACGCAGGCGTCGTTGGAGCTCCCATCGCGTGCGCGGCCGGCTGCCGAGGAAATGGACGGCGATCTCCATCGCCGTGTCGCCATCGGGGGGTGGACGCTCGGCGGTCGCCTCGCGGCGGCGCCGGCGTCCCGCCATCGCTGTCTCCGCCGGCTCGGGTTACTCGGCTTCCGAGATCCCCTCGACGCCGACCTCGATCGACGAGACCTTGCCGCGGATCTCGCTGTCGATCTTGTCCGCCAGCTCGGGGTGGCCCTTGAGGAAGTCGCGCGCGTTCTCGCGTCCCTGGCCCAGGCGCGTCTCACCGTAGTTGAACCAGACCCCCGTCTTGGAGAGGATGCCGGCCGCGATCCCCACGTCCAGCAGGCCTCCC
>VBJX01000092.1:4776-5270 GCA_005879775.1 Chloroflexota bacterium | reverse complement strand
CAGGTGAATGGCGGCGCATGGAGCGCGGTGAGCCTGGGATCCGCCACGTCGACCTCGATCGCCCAGTCACTCACCTTTGGGACCAGCTATCGCTACCGCCTGCGCGCAACCGACAGCCCGGGGAACATCAGTGATTGGGTCTACGGCCCGAGCTTCACCCCGGGGATCGTCCAGGAATCGAGTGGCGCCATCACCTACTCAGGGTCGTGGACCACGGCCGCAACCAGCGGCGCCGCGGGTGGCAGCCTGGCCTACGCGACAGCAGCCGGCGCCTCCGCCACCTACTCGTTCACCGGGTCGAGCGTGGCCTGGATCGGCTACCGCGGCCCGGACCGGGGATCGGCCAGGGTCTACGTCGACGGCGGCCTGAAGGCGACCATCGACCTCAATGCCGCAACGAATTCGTCACGACGTGTGGCCTACGCGCTCACCTGGAGCACGAATGGGACACACACGATCCAGGTTGTCGTGGTCGGCGACGGGCGCATCGACGT
>VBJX01000092.1:0-4763 GCA_005879775.1 Chloroflexota bacterium | reverse complement strand
AGCTCCATGACCGGGCGGGCGGCGGCGAAGGCGTCGGCCAGGATGACGGGCAACTTTGGCGAGAGCGCCTCGTCCTCGGTCAGCCCTCGGCCGAAGGTGACGTCCTTGAGACGGAGCAGATCGGCCTCGGGGTGATCGGACGGCCAGCCGGTGGGAACGCGGACCAGCTGCTCGCCCTCGACCGCGCCGAAGGCGGCCACGAACGCCGGGTCGTCGATCGCCCCATGGACCATGGCCGGATCGCTCCCGATCAATGCGCGCCACGCCTCCAAGCGCGGACGCTCCGGATGCCACATCCCGCCGCCGACGTAGTACTCATCGGGCTGGAAGTGGAAGTAGCCGCCGATACCATGGGCCGGGACACCTTCCGCTCCCGATCTCCATGGAAAGCTGGCGCTCACGTGGGTCTTGTAGGGGGACTTGTCCTTCGAGAAGCGCACGTCGCGGTAGATGCGAAACGGCGACCTGGCAGGATCCGCCTGGAGCGGGATGCGGCGGGCCGCGAGCTCATCGGCCAGGGCGTTGCAGAGCGCTTCGAGCGGCTCCTTCAGGAGCTGCTCGTACTCCTGCTTGCGGGGCTGGAACCAGGTGCGGTCGTTGTTGACCGACAGCTCGAGCAGGAAGTGAATCGCTTCAGGCTTGAAGCCGCTGAATCGGGGGGCGTCGCTGGTCATGGCTGGGCCGGATGGTACTCCGCCTCTTCCGGCGGTTTCACCGCTCGAAAGCCCCGGTACACCAGCAGGTCATAGCCGATCTTGAGCAGACCGGCGATCACGAAAGGAAGGCCTGCCAATGAGGCCGATTCGACCAGCGGCGTGGCCAGCGATGGCGAGACGGCAGCCCCCAGGCTGCGGGCGATGCCGGTCACGCCGGCTGCCGCGGAGCGCTCATCCGGATCGACGACCGCCATGGTGTACGACTGGCGGGTCGGGACGTCCATCTGGCTGATCGCGAAGCGCGCCAGCAGCACGCCCACCGCCAGGGGCAGGGTCGGCATAAACGGCACCGCGATCAGCAGGAGGTTGGAGGGGATGTGGGTGAAGACCATGGTGTTGATGAGGCCGATGCGCCCGGCCAGGCGGGCGGCGGCGAGCGCGGAGAAGCCGGCCAGGATATTGGCGGCGAAGAAGATGGCGCCCAGGGCTCCTGGCGGGGCGCCGAACCGCAGATGGAACCAGTACGCGATCAGGCTCTGCATCACGAAGCCGCCGGCAAAGGCGTCCAGGCTGAAGAGGGCCGCCAGGCGCAGCACGATGCCGCGCGAGCGATGCAGGCCCAGCCGAGTGGCGATGGAGGTGACCTTCGGCCTCGGAACCTCGATGGCCGGCGAGAGCTGCCAGAAGAGGGCCGCCAGGCCGATCCCGATGACCGCGTAGCCGATGACGATGGCGCGGTAGCTGTCGAGCGCGGTCGCTCCGGCTCCCTGCAGCAGCTGGGCGAGGAGCCCGGCTCCCAGCGCCCCACTGGCGGTGGCCAGCGAGCCGACCAGGTTGTACCAGCCGAAGACCCTCGTCCGCTCTCGATCAGGGAGCGTCTGGGAGAGCGATGCCTGCTCGACCGCCAGGAACGGCCCGACCTCGTTGCCGCTGGGGCTGATGACACCGATGGTTGCCGCCAGCAGCAGCACCCACGGGTCACGGGCGACGGCGAAGACGATGCCGGCCAGCAGCATGAGACCGGCGCCGGCGATGAGGATCCTGCGGCGACCCAGGCGATCGGCATGAGTCGTCAGCCACAGGCTGATCGCCGCGTCACCGAGCAGGGTCAGGGTCAGGATGGCGCCCACCCAGACAAGATCGATGCCGAGCGCGACCAGGTAGAGCACCAGGACCACGGAGAGCAATCCGTAGCCGAACATGCGGACCACGCGGGTGACGAAGAGGAGTCGGGCGTCGGGGGCCAGGGTCATGGGCGGGGCGATGGCGGGCTGGGCGATCCAAGGATGCGGTGATGGGCAGCCGTCGTCACCTCGGCGAGCAGCGCCATTGACTCGCGCCGGGGGCCCTCCCCAGAATTGCGGGCCACTGACGTTCGAGAGGGAGCGATGACGATCGACACCGGCAACACCGGCTTCATGCTGCTGTGCAGCAGCCTGGTGATGCTCATGACCCCCGGCCTCGCCTTCTTCTATGGCGGCCTGGTCAGCCGCAAGAACGTGTTGACGATCATGATGCAGTCGTTCGTATCGATGGGCTGGACGACCGTCATCTGGTTCGCGGTCGGCTACTCGCTCACCTTCTCGGGCGACGTGGGCGGCGTCATCGGCAACCTCGACATGGCCTTCCTGCACGGCGTCACGCTCGATACGCCATCGCCGACACCGGGAATCCCGCTCATCGTCCATATCGCCTACCAGATGATGTTCGCGGTCATCACTCCCGCCCTGATCACGGGGGCGTTCGCCAACAGGATCACGTTCAAGGCCTACCTGGCCTTCCTGACCCTGTGGCTGCTCCTCGTCTACTTCCCCTTCGCCCACATGATCTGGGGCGGCGGGCTGCTCCAGAAATGGGGCGTGCTCGACTTCGCGGGCGGCATCGTGGTGCACAACACCGCCGGCCTGGCCGCCCTGGCCTCCGTCCTCTACGTTGGTCGGCGGCGAGTGCTGGACTCCGGTCCACACAGCATCCCGCTTGTCGCACTCGGCACCGGCCTCCTCTGGTTCGGCTGGTACGGGTTCAACGCCGGCAGCGAGTTCCGTGTCGACTCCGTCACCGCCGTGGCCTTCCTGAACACCGATGTCGCCGCCTCGTTCGCGGCCATCGCCTGGCTCGCCATCGGCTGGTGGCAGGAGAAGCGCCCGACCTTCGTCGGACTGCTCACCGGTGCGGTTGCCGGACTGGCCACCATCACGCCGGCCGCAGGCTACGTTTCGCCGCTGACGGCGGTGATCATCGGCATCGCCGCAGGCGGGGTCTGCTATTTCGCCGTCACGCTGAAGAACCGGCTCCGTTGGGATGACGCCCTTGACGTGTGGGGCGTCCACGGGGTCGGGGGCTTCCTGGGAATCGTGCTGCTCGGAGTCTTCGCGACCACGGCCTTCAACCCAGCGGGGACGGATGGGCTGGTCGCCGGCAACGGGGCCTTCTTCTTCAAGCAGCTGGTCGCAGTCGCCTTCTCCTCGGTGTGGGCCTTCGGATTCACCTATGCCGTGCTGTGGCTGATCGACCGGGTCACGCCGGTCAAGGTCGACGAGGCCGCCGAGGAGACTGGCCTGGACACGGCCCTGCACGGGGAGACCGCCTACCTCGGAACCGACTAGGCGTGGGCGTCAGCGATAGACGCCGTTGTGGCCGATGCTGAAACGACCCGGCTGTGGGAAGAAGGTCAGGCCATGGGGCCGGCGGCCGACCGGGATGAGGCGGATGACCTTCCCGGTTGTCGTGTCGATGATCACAACCGTGCTGCTGAACCGGTTGCCGGTCCACAGCTGGCTTCCGTCGGTCGAGACCTGCAGCATGTCCGGCGATCCGCCGACAAGCCAGGTTGCGGTGACCTTGCGGGTGGCGAAGTCGATGACGCTGATGGTTCCCGCCAGCCGATTGCTCACGTAGAGGAGGCGGGTATCGCGGCTGATGGCCATGCCGTGGGCTCCGTTCCCGGTGGGGATGAAGGCGATCTGCTTCATCTGAACCGGATCGATCACCGAAACCCCGCTGCGTCCCTGGTTGGCCACGAAGAAGACCGATCCGTCGGGTGACAGCTTGACGTCGATCGGCTTGCCGCCGACGTAGAGATCCCCGACGATCGACATGCTCACGACGTCCACCTTCAGGACATGGCCGGCGTATTCCGTGCTGGCCAGGAGGTATCGGCCTCCCGCCGAGAAGTCCGCATGGTCGATGCCTGCCCACTTGATGGGCAGCTGCTTGAGAAGCCGCCACGTTCGCCGATCGTAGAAATCGATCCGGTTGACGTCCTCGGCCATGACGATCGCGGTGCTGCCGTCCGGCGAGAAGTACAGGTTGTACGGCGAGGCAGCGGCGACGGGGCTGACGGTGGCCTCCGTGCGTGGATCGACGACGGTCAGGAACGGAGACGCGTAGTTGCTGACGTAGAGCCGGGACAGGTCCCAGTCGGGTGTCAGGTGCTCCGGAATCTGCCCGCTGCGCAGCGTGGCCACCACCTTGAGCGACGCGACGTCGATGACGCTGATGGTGTTGTCCGCCTCATTCGGCACATAGACCCGTTCAGGAAGGTCGGCGACCGAAGCTGGCAGAGCCGTCGAGGTGATCGCCGACCAGACGTTCCAGGCGCGCGAGGCGGGGGCGCTGGCGTCGATGAGGACCGGCCGTTCCGGGGGTCCCTCGGGGACCCATCCACTGAGTGAACCGACCTCGACCTGCCACCATCGTGCACCCGCCAGCTCGCCGGGACCGCCGATGACCTGTACCAGCTCGCCCGCCCGGATGAGATCCGCGGGCTGGATCGGCGACCCGCTTGCTCCAGGCGAGATGATCGCCTGCACCTGGTCGACCATCACACGGGCCATCGTCCCGACGCCGGCCACCGCAGCAGTGCCCGGAAGCGGCGTTGGGGACGGCGAGGGGGACGGCGTCGGTGTCGGGGTGGGGCTCGGCGCCTGGGTCGGAGTGAGCACGGGAGTGGAGGTGGGCAGGACGGGGGAGCTGCACGCGGTCAGCGCGACGGTCAGGAGCACGAACGACCTTCGGAGCGACCTGCGTGGCACCCGCCCATTGTGGTGAGGCGGCGCAACTGCGATCGGGCGCCTGCGTCGCGTCATCGGATGACGATCGACACGA
>VBJX01000089.1 GCA_005879775.1 Chloroflexota bacterium | reverse complement strand
GAGCGCCTTGCGGTAGGGGCGGGTGGTGGTCATCGCCGAGAAGGCATCCGCGACGGCGAGCAGCCGGCCGATGAGCGGAATCTCCTCTCCCTCCAGCCCGTCGAGGTAGCCGCGGCCATCCCAGCGCTCGTGGTGGAAGCGGATCCCGGCGCGAACGCGGTCGACGTTTGGCACGTCGCGGACGATCGCGTCGCCCAGGGCGACATGCTGCTTGAAGACCTCGAAATCGTCGGCGGTCAGCTTCCCGGGCCGGCGCAGGAGGGTGTCGGGGATGCCGATCTTTCCGACGTCGTGCAGCAGCCCGGCCAGGTGGAGTGTCTCCTGCAGCTCGTCGTCGAGGCCCAACCGCTGGGCCAGGAAGACCGCGTAGCGAGCCACGTCCTCCGAGTGGCGCTTGGTGTAGCGGTCCTTGGTGTCGACGGCGATGACCAGCCCGCGCAGGATGTCGAACGAGCCCGTCGCGATGCGCGCCTCCGGTCCGGTGCGCGCCACGCAGACCCCGTCGCCGCCACTCGCCTTCGCCTCCCCCACCGCCACGGCCGCGGCCGACAGGAGCTCCGTCACGGCAACGGCATGGTCCGGGAAGAGTGAGATCCCGGCGCTGATCGATACCGGCAGGTCTTCCGACTCTCCGAACTGGACACTCAGCTCCCGCATCCGCGATCGGAGGCCATCGACAGCCGCTTCCATCTCCGCCTGGCCGGCGTCGGGTGCCACCAGGAGGAACTCGTCAGGACCGTAGCGGCCGACCGCCGATCCGGCCAGCTCCGCGGCGAGCGACTCGGCCGAAAGCATTTCGGCGACGCGAACGAGCACCCTGTCGGCCGCGTCGTGGCCGTGCGTCTCATTGAGGAGCCGGAAGTTGTCGACGTCGATGAGCGCCACTCCCAGATGGGTGGCCTCGGAGCGGGCGCGCTCGACGGCGTCGGTCAGCAGGGCGACCACCGCCCCGTGATTGAGAAGCTCGGTGAGTGGGTCTGAAGACGAACAGCAGGATCAGGGCCAGCAACATGGCGGCGCTTGCAGTCACCACGACGATGTCGCGCCGCGCGGCATCGATGCGGGCCAGGATGGGCGTCGCGTCCCGCTCGATGCCGATGATCGCCACGGGCGCGCCGCCAGACGACATGAGCGGCAGGAACTCGCGGACGGTGCTCGTCCCACCGCCGTCGACGAGCGACGCGGTCGGCCTGCCGGTCCGGCCGGTCTCGGCTACCTCGCGCGGCGCATTCGCCTCGCCCCGGACCCCCGCCGCGGAACTGAAGAGGATCGTGCCGTCCAGGGCGCGAACATCGAGCCGCAGCATGTCGGCCCGCTTGACGAGGTCCGCGAGATCGGCCTCGAGAACGGCGGCGCGATCGTCTGAGATGCCGGGACCGAAATCGGCCTGGCGCAATCGGCCCTCGAAGAAGAGTTCGCTGATGGCCCCATCGCGAGACACGACGGCGGCCAGCATGGCGCTCGAGACGTGCATCGAAGCCACGGCCACCAGGGCGCTGGCGGTGATCCCGACCAGCACCAGGAAGACCCCATAGACCAGCGCCAGCAGCATCGGCCGTCGCGTGCGCGCGCGTGACATGTCGGGGCAAGGGTCCCCGAGACGAATCGTTCCGGTCGATAGGACAATCCGCGAGGGGGTCCGGGTGCCGCGAATGGCATCGAACCCGGGGATCGACGCGCCTCCCGAGATGGGCAGGACCCGGGGTACCTGGGTACCACTCGCACGTTCAGGCTTGGCGCTTCTCCCGGTAGGCGGCCATGAGGCGTTCGTGGTCGGCCCTCGGCAGATACTTGACCGCTTCCTTCATGGCCACGCCTGAGGCCCGATGCGTGCGCGGCGCCAGCCAGGCGACGACCTCCGCTGACCGCTTCTTGCCGATCTCGCGCAGCACCCAGCCGATCGCCTTGCGGATGAAGAATTCCTTCTCATCGAGCATCGCGTCTGCGCGGCGCAGGAACGGCGCCAGATCGGCTCCCGCCCGCACCGGCTGCAGCTCGGCCAGCAGCGACGAGCGTCGAATCCAGAAATCCGGATCGGTCGACCACCGGTCCAGTACCGGCGTCACCTCCGCCGGGAAGCGACCGAGGATGCCACCGGTCACGTCACCAGCCAGACCATCGACAAGGGCCCACGTCAACGACTCGCGCAGCAGCCGCTCGATGAGCGGCAGATCGGCCGGACTGAGCAGCCTGGGGTGCAGCTCGAGGAGGAGAACGGCAGCCATCCGCCGGTCGAAGAGCGGCTTGGCCCAGAGCGCCCCGGCGAGCGCCACCAGCTCGTCATGGGTCAGCGGCGGCTGGCCGCGCACGAATGCCTGAACGACCCGCCGGTTCTCCCAGACCGATGTCCCCACGAACTCCAGGTCGCTCTTCAGGTAGCGCTTCTCGCCGACGGCGCGCTCGGGGGTGCCGGCGGCTCGCAGCTCGTCCTCGAGGAGATCGGCAACCGCCGAGGCGTCCACGCCTCCAAGTCTACTGACGGTCTTGGCTCGCCTGCCTCGTCCCTTCGGTAGACTCTGGCCATGTCCCTGGAACGCGCGGACTTCTCCACCCTGGGCGAGCTCACGGTCGTCTCGCAGCCGGCCGGCCACGCGTCCCCGTCGGAGGTGATGTATCCCGGTGGCCCGGGGCTGGACGGCGGGCTGCTGGCGCCGGGCGATCCGATCCCCGAGAATGCCGGCCCCGGTGGACGCCGCCCGGAGTGGCTGAAGGTGCGGGTCGGCGTGGGCGAGACCTACGCATCGGTCCATCGCCTGATGCGGGCCGAGGCGCTGCACACCGTCTGCGAGGAGGCTCGCTGCCCGAACCAAGGGGAATGCTGGGCGCTGGGCACGGCGACCTTCATGGTGCTCGGCAGCGTCTGCACCCGAAACTGCGGCTTCTGCGCGATCGAGACAGGCCGCCCGCCGGTCGCTGACATGGACGAGCCGCGGCGTGTCGGGGAGGCAACAAGCCTCATGAACCTCAAGCACGCGGTGGTGACCATGGTCGCCCGCGACGACCTGCCCGATGGTGGCGCCGGCGTCATCGCCGAGACGATCCGCCAGATCCGGCTCAGCTCGCCGGGCACGAGCGTGGAGGTCCTCATCTCCGACCTGAATGGGCGCGAGGCCGACATCCGCACCGTGGTCGAGGCCCAGCCGGAGATCCTGAATCACAACGTCGAGACGGTTCCGCGCCTGCAGCGCTCCGTCCGTCGCCGAGCCAAATGGGATCGCAGCGTATCGGTGCTGACCATCGGCCAGTATCTGCGGCCCAGCCACCAGCATCTGCCGCTGCACAAGTACTACACCCCGGCGGAGTTCTTGGCCCTGCGACGCATCGGGCTGGAGATGGGCTTCAGGCATGTCCAGTCAGGGCCGTTGGTGCGATCCAGCTACCACGCCGCCGAACAGGTGCCGGGAGTCGCTTCGGTCGCCGTCTGATGACCACGACCGGCATGCGAGACATCAGCACGGCGCCGGCCGCGCCCGAGGCTACCGCGCCGCGCCGGCCGCGCCGGGACCAGCCCTTCACCGCGGCCAGCGACGAGCGCCCGCTCCTTCTCGCCCACGGCGGCCTGCTCAGCGTGGATCGGCTCGGGACGGTCGCCTATCTCCCCACCTGGGAGCTCCAGGACGAGCTGGCCGAGCAGCGACGCACGCGACGGATCGGCGACCGGCTGCTGCTGGTCGAGCACTTCCCGGTCTTCACCATCGGCCGCGGCGGCGACGAGGCGAACCTCCTCGCTTCCCCGGAGCGCCTGCGCGACATAGGTGCCGAGTTCCATCGTGTCGACCGCGGCGGGGACATCACCTTCCACGGACCCGGGCAGCTGGTCGCATACCCGATCGTCGAACTCCGCGACCCCCTCGACCTGCGCCGGTACGTGCGCAGCCTCGAAGCGGCCGTGATCGCCACCGCATCGGCCTTCGGAGTCAATGCGGAGCGCCTCGACCCGGGTGCGGCGTGGCGTGACCACCCACGGCGTGGCGCTGAACGTGAACACCGACCTGCGCTGGTTCGCCGAGATGATCCCCTGCGGGATCGCCGACAAGGAGGTGACCTCCCTCGCCCGCGAGCTGGGTCATCCCGTCGAGATGGAGGCCGTCGAAGACCGCCTGACCGATGAGATGGCTCGGGCCTTGGGCCTGACAGTGGCCGATCGTCGGTCTGGCCCGATCGGCCCGGCCGGGCCCAGCCAGCAGTAACTCTACTTCGTGTGGAGCAGCGCGATTCTCCAGGCGCCCCTGTCGCGGAGAAAGATCATGGTCGTCGGCCATTGCCAGGAGCCCGGTTCGCCGTCCCACTTCATCTGGTAATGAACGACGCACGTGAGGACAGCCATTCCGGGCGTCTCGGTGACCTTTACATCCTCGAGCGCTGTCTCACTCTCTACGTAGCGCTTCCCCATCGCAGCAAAGTGCTCGGCGATCGCGGTGCGTCCCCGTAGCCACACCTTGGCGAGGTCATCGGTCTCGAGGGCATCGTCGGTCATCATGCCCACCAATCCCTGATGGTCTTTGGCGTCGAAGTGAGCCCAGAACTCGCGCGCAAGCGCTTCGACTGATGCGACAGGCCGGCCAGTTGGCGTAGACATCGGTCCCTGGAGTTTAGGCTCCTGGGTCAGCCTCCCCCCGCGAGGTGCCCATCGCCAGATGGTCCCGTATTCTCAGCCCATGAGCGAGGCCGATCCCACTGTCGAACGGGCAACCATCCCGGACCATCATCCGCGGCTCGAGGTCGGGGCGTTCGGCCCGTGGCAGACCAACGCGTACCTGGTATGGGATGGCCGCTCGCCCGATGCCGTCGTCGTCGACCCCGGCCTGGGGGCGGCGGATCCGCTCCTTGCCAGGGTGGCAGCGAACGGGCTAAGGCTGCACCTCGTCGCCAACTCGCACGGCCACATCGACCACGTCTTCGACAACGCCCCTCTGGTGCGTGCCTCGGGCGCCCCGCTGGCAATTCACGCGGCCGACGAGTACCGCCTCACCGCCTCGAACACCTACGGCCTCGAGATGGAGCCGAGTCATGCGACCCGCCACCTGGCGGAAGGTGAGCAGCTGCGGATCGGCGAGCTCGTCCTGGACGTGCTGCACACCCCCGGCCACACCGAGGGCTCGGTGTGTCTCTACGAGGAGCGCCACGGCCTCCTGCTTGCCGGAGACATGCTCTTCCGCGGCTCGTATGGGCGCACTGACCTGCCCGGCGGTGACGACCAGGCCATGATCGCCAGCCTGGCACGGCTGGCCCGCCAGCTGCCGCCTGGTGTGCGGGTCCTTCCCGGCCATGGCCCGGAGACGACGCTGGAGCAGGAGATGCCCTGGATGCAGCGCATCGTGGAGGCCGGGAGGCTGCTGATTCCCGGCTAGTGCCTGCCACGAGGAGCGCTCAGCGCTCCTAACGATCAAGCTGGCGACGAATAGCGAGTGTTCCTGTCTGCCCGGAGCGCTCAGCGCTCCCGTTCGCCAACTTGAGGCTCGAATCCTCCGTCAGAAGGCGCAACTTGGCCGTTAGGAGCGCTGAGCGCTCCCAAAGGAACGTGGCGACGCCGTCGGCACGGTTGGCTCTACTGGACGGCGCGCCGACTCTCACGCCACACTGCGCCCCCAATGAACGTGGTCTTCCTCTCGCCACATTTCCCGCCCAACTGGTACCTGTTCGCCACCGCACTGCACGACCAGGGAGCGACGGTGCTGGGGATCGCCGAGGCGCCGTACGAGGAGCTCCGCCCGGAGCTGCGGGACGCGCTGGCGGAGTACTACCGCGTCGGCGACATGAACGACTACGACCAGCTGGTCCGGGCGCTGGGCTGGTTCGTGCACAAGCACGGCAAGCTGGATCGTCTCGACTCCCTGAACGAGTGGTGGCTCGAGACCGAGGCGCGCCTGCGCACCGACTTCAACATTCCGGGCATCACCACCGGCGAGATCGCCCGGATGAAGCGCAAATCGCTCATGAAGCGCTTCTTCGTCCGTGCCGGTCTCACCCCCGGCCGAGGTCGCGTCTGCCGCTCGCCGCAGACGGCGCGCGCCTTTGTCGAGGAGGTCGGCTACCCGGTGGTCGCCAAGCCGGACGCCGGCGTGGGCGCGGCCGCGACCTTCCGCCTGGACAACGCCACCGACTTCGAGCGCTACCTGGCCGAGAAGCCGGCGATCGACTACATCCTGGAGGAGTACCTGTCGGGCACGTTGCTGACCTATGACGGGCTGGTCAATCGGCGCAGCGAGGTCGTCTTCGCCTCGTCGTTCTACTACAGCCAGGGGGTGATGGAGGCGGTGAACGCCGATACCGACATCTGGTACTGCATCACCCGCGAGGTGGCGCCGGACGTCGAAGCCGCCGGGCGGGCGATCGTGCGCACCTTCCGTCTTCGCGAGCGGCCCTTTCACTTCGAGTTCTTCCGCCTTCGCGACGGCACGCTGGTCCCCCTGGAGATCAACGTCCGGCCGCCCGGCGGCCTCACCGTCGACATGTTCAACGCCGCCAATGACATCGACTTCTATCGCGGCTGGGCGAGCATGGTCGTCCACGGCCGCTGGGAGGAGTCGCCGACCCACGCATTCGCGACCGCCTACGTCGGGCGCAAGCATCGGTTCACCTACAAGCTCGGCCACCAGCAGGTGCTGCGCGCCTTCGGCGACCTGATCGTGATCGACTCGCCGATGGAGGGCATCTTCGCCCGGGCGATCGGCGACTTCGGCTACGTCCTGCGCGATCCCGATGAGGCCCGGGTCACCGCGGCGGTGCGGGCCATCCAGGCCAAGGTCGACCGATGAAGACCGAGCATCGCCTCCTCTCCAGCGCCGCGCTGGGCCATGACATTGAGCATCGTCGCTACACGGCTGACGGGTCAGCCGCCGGACAGCCGCTCCTCGCCTTCCCGTCGATGAACGGGCGGGTCGGCGACTGGGAAGGCTTCGGCATGGTCGACGCGATCGGCCACCTGATCGATGCGGGCCGCGTGACCCTGTACGTGACTGACGGGATCGACTGGCAGACGTGGACCGCGGGCGACAAGCCACCCGCGGAGCGCGCCATGCGCCACAGCGCCTACGACCGCTACCTCGTCGAGGAGATGCTGCCGCTCATCCGCGCCGAGACGGGACGCGGGACCGTGTGGGCCACCGGCTGCTCCATGGGTGCCTTCCATTCGACGGGTCTCCTGGTGCGGCACCCCGAGCTGGTCGACGGGCTGATCGCCATGTCGGGGGTCTACCAGCCGCGCCGCTTCATCGGCGAGTACAGCGATCCGGAGGTCCTGGCGGCATCGCCGCTCGACCGGCTGCCACACGAGGACGATCCTGACCGCCTGGCGCTCTACCGCCGCGCGAAGATCGTGCTCTGCGTCGGGCAGGGCGCCTGGGAGGACGACATGGTTGCCGACACGCGCGCCATGGAGGCGCTGCTCGCCGAGAAGCAGATCCCGGCGGTGGTCGACTACTGGGGGCACGACGTGAACCACGACTGGCCGTGGTGGCAGAAAATGCTCCCGTATCACCTCGAACGCCTGCTCGGCTGAGGTTCGATCGGGTTCTGCAGGAGGCACCGATGTCAACGCTGCGCATCACCCGGCTGGGACACGGCGGGGTCCTGTATCGGTCTCCCAACGACAAGTGGCTCTGGGTCGACCGCTGGAGCGGTGCGCCAACCTACGTTCCGCCGCCGGAGCCGTGGCAGGTGGACGTGGTGGCGCCGACCCACGGGCATTTCGACCACGTCGGCGACGACGCGACCGATGTGGTGGAGCTGGCCAACGCCGGCGGTACGGTCGTCTGCTCGCACGAGATGAGCCTCTACCTCGGCGAGAAGGGGGTCGAGGCAGTCGGCATGAACAAGGGCGGGACCTTCGAAGCGGCCGGGATCGGCCTGACGATGGTCCACGCCGAGCACAGCGGCGCCGTGACGCTCACAGGTGGCGGCCCGACCAGCCGGGAAGTGGGCTGCTGGGGCTGGGTCCTCGAATTCGAGGACGGGACGCGTGTCTACCACACGGGCGACACCGACCTGTTCGGCGACATGGCGCTCGTGAGGGACCGATGGGCGCCATCGATCGCCGTCCTGCCCATTGGCGGGCACTTCACGATGGGCCCGGCCGATGCTGCCCGAGCGGTGGCAGTGATCGGCGCTCAGACCGTCATTCCGGTCCATTACGCCACCTTCCCGATCCTGGCCGGCACGCCTGCAGAGCTGCAGGCGGGGACCAGAGCCAAGGTCGTCGCCCTCGAGCCGGGCGAAACCTGGGAGGCCTAGGAGGCCTGGGATACGACCCGATCGGTCCGCGTGTCGCGCCGCAGGCTCAGCCAGCGACGGCAGCCCGCGACATGGAACCAGCGCTCGGCTGTGATCCCATCGATGTTGTCGTGCATCCAGACCCAGTCGACGTTGCGCTCGCCGGGATCGGTGATCGAGTCCGGGACGTGCGGCAGCTCGCCGCCGAAGCGGTATTCGCTGATTGGCCGCTCGCCGAAGGTGGGACAGGTGATCCACAGCATCAGCGGGTCCCCGCCGATCCCTGGTCGGCCATGGCGTGGTCGGCGGCGAAGCGGGAGAGCCCGAAGGCGGCAATGAGCGGCGGCACCGACCCGGTGGCGATCAGCTCGGCCATCGCCTCGCCGCCGGCCGGGATCGCCTTGAAGCCCCACGTCCCCCAGCCGGTGGTGATCAGGAAGCCGTCGACCCCGCTGGGTCCCATGATCGGTGAGTAGTCGGGCGTGATGTCGCAGATGCCGGCCCACTGCCGCAGGATCCGCAGGTCGCGCAGGAACGGGAGCAGGTGGGTCACCTTCGCGGTGACCGTCTGCAGGAACTCGTACGACGAGGCCATCGAGTAGGACGGCTGCGAGTCGAACTCGGCGCCCATCAGCATCTGGCCGCGTCCG
>VBJX01000088.1:7121-11064 GCA_005879775.1 Chloroflexota bacterium | reverse complement strand
GTGGCCAGCGGGACGGTGGGGGAGGATCTGCCCGAAGGCTTCCAGAGCGCCGAATCGCTCCTTGAGCACGGTTTCGTCGACGAGGTGGTCCCCCGCGACAGCCTGCGCGCAACGCTCTCGCGCGCCCTGAAGCTGCTGCCCGTCGCGGCCGTGGACGACGGCTCGCGGGAGGCGGAGGCACGCACCTGGGGGCCGATCGGGGTCCTCTCCGGCATCGCCGAGCGGCTGGGCGGGGCGGTGGGCGACACGATCGGGATCGATGTCGAAGAGGCGCCCGCGCGGGGGGAGGCCGAGCGATGAGCGAAGCCCTGAGCGACCTGCGCACCGCCGAGCCGCCGAGCCCCGAGGCGGTCGAGGCTGCCTGGAAGCGGGTGCAGCTGGCTCGGCATCCCCAGCGACCGCGCACCCTGGACCTGGTGCCGCGCATCTTCGACGACTTCCTGGAGATGCACGGCGACCGCTCGTTCCGCGACGACCCGGCAATCGTCGGCGGACCGGCGATGCTCGAGGGCAGGCCGGTGATGATCATCGGCCATCAGAAGGGAAATGACACCGGCTCGAACATCTTCCGCAACTTCGGCTCGCCCCATCCCGAGGGGTACCGAAAGGCGCAGCGCCTCATGCGCCTCGCCGACAAGCTGGGCATGCCGCTCGTCACCTTCCTGGATACCGCCGGCGCCTTCCCGGGCCCCGATGCCGAGGAGCGCGGCCAGGCCGAGGCGATCGCGTCGAGCATCAAGCTGATGACCAGCCTGCAGATCCCGATCGTGGTGGTGATCATCGGCGAAGGGGGATCCGGCGGTGCTCTGGCGATCGGGGTCGGCGACGAGGTCCTCGCCCTCGAGAACGCCACCTACTCGGTCATCTCGCCCGAAGGCTGCGCCGCCATCCTGTGGCGATCGCCGGAAGCGGCGCCCCAGGCGGCCGCCGCAATGCGCATGACCGCCGCCGACCAGCTCGAGCTGGGCGTGATCGACCACGTGATCGACGAGCCTGGGGAAGGGGCGCACGCTGACCATGCGGGGACCGCGAAGGCCGTCAAATCGGCGCTGCTGGCATCGCTGGGACGCGTGAGCCGGCTCGACACGGAGACCCTGCTCACGACCCGCTATGCTCGTCTACGCGGCATCGGCCTGGTGCGGGAGACGGAGCCCGGCGCGCAGACCGGGCCGGAGCAGCCATCGCTGACGCGTCGCATCGGCCGTCTGCTGGGTCTGCCGGGGGTTCCGCGCCGGCCTCGCTGGAGCGAGATCTGGCCGAGCGGCGACGACACCAACAGCCACGAGGGAGACGCATGACCGATCCCGATCCCCAGGCTCCCCTCGAGCAGATCGAGCGCGCGGCCTCCGAGATCATCCCGCGGCTGACGGAGCGGCTGGGCAAATTCGGTCTCGGTGAGATCGAGGTCCGCGAGGGATCGCTGCGGGTTCGTGTCGCGAAGGCGGCGTCGCCCGAAGCGACGGTTGCCGGGCGGCCGGTTCCCGATCGGGTGGGGATCGTGGCTACTCCGGCCATGCCCACCTCAGCGGGCGTTCCGCCCGCGTCGGCCAACCAGGGAATCAGCTCACCGGCGGTCGGCTTCTTCGTCTACGCCGATGGCCTCGGTCCCGGTCTGGCGGTCGACAAGGGCGACGAGCTCGGCCACGTCGAGATGCTCGGCGTCCGGCACGACGTGCGCGCCCCGCGCCGCGGCACGGTCCGCAATCTCGTCACCGAGACGGGGGAGGCGGTCGAGTACGGGCAGCTGCTGATCGAGCTGGAGCCAGGCGAATGAGCCTGGCACTGGTCTTCTCCCCGCAGGGATCGCAGGCGGTCGGCATGGGCCTGGCACTGGCGAATGACTCGCCTGGCGCGCGGGCCGTGTTCGAGGCCGCCGATGCCGCGCTCGCCTGGTCGGTCTCCGATCTGGCGTGGCACGGGCCGGAGGATGAGCTGAACGACACCCGCCAGACGCAACCCTGCCTGCTGACCACCTCGGTCGCCTGCCTGCGGGCCCTGGAAGAGGAGATGGCCGCCCGCGGCGAGCGCGTGGCGCCGGCCTTCGTGGCCGGCCACTCGGTCGGCGAATACGCGGCGCTGGTCGCGGCCGGTGTCCTGGCCTTCGAGGATGCACTGCGACTGGTGGTACGACGGGGCGAGCTGATGGCCGATGCCGGCGTGGCAGGCGGGATGGCGGCGGTCATCGGCTTGGACCGGACCGCCGTCGCGGAGGTGGTGGAGAGCGCGGGCAACGACCTCGTGGTGGCCAATGACAACGCCCCCGGCCAGGTGGTGATCAGCGGATCCGAGGAGGCGCTGGCGGCAGCCGCCGAACCTCTCCGCGCGGCGGGGGCGCGACGGGTCATCCCGCTCAACGTCTCCGGCCCCTTCCACACGCTGGTGATGTCGGCCGTGGGAAGCAGCCTGGCTGAGGCCTTCGAAGAGGCGAGGTGGCATGACGCCGACCCGCCGATGTTCAGCAACGTCACCGCCGAGCCGGTGCGCGATGCCGGCGAGATCCGCGGCCTCCTCGCGCGGCAGGTGAGCTCACCAGTCGAGTGGGTCGCATCGGTGCGGCGAATGGTCGCCGCTGGCGTCGACACCTTCATCGAGTGCGGACCGGCATTGGCGCTCACCGGCATGATCAAGCGCATCGCACCTCAGGCCCGGACCCTCAACGTCGCCGACCCGGCCAGCCTGGAGGATGCGGTCGAGGCGCTGATCGGCGCCCGCGCGAAGGTATCGGCCTGATGTTCAACAAGATCCTGATCGCCAACCGCGGGGAGATCGCGGTGCGCATCCTGCGTGCCTGCCGCGACCTGGGGGTGCCCGCCGTGGTCGCCTACAGCGAGGCCGATCGGGAGACGCTGGCGGTGCGACTGGCGGACGAGGCGGTCTGCATCGGGCCTGCGGAAGCACGGAAGAGCTACCTGAACCAGCCAGCCGTGGTCTCGGCCGCGCTCATCAGCGGTTGCGACGCGGTCCATCCGGGCTATGGGTTCCTCTCCGAGGAGGCCGGCTTCGCGGAGGTCTGCGCCGCCCATGACCTGCACTTCATCGGCCCTCGTGCGGAGGTCCTCGAACGCTTCGGCAGCAAGTACGCGGTGCGTCGCATGCTGGCCGCCAACGGCCTGCCGACGATTCCCGGCAGCAAGGGGATCCTTAATGACCTGCGCGACGCGCTTGACCAGGCCAACGACGCGGGCTACCCGATCCTCCTCAAGCCATCGGCGGGGGGCGGCGGACGCGGCATGCGCCTGGTGCGCAGCCCGCGCGAGATGGAGACCTCGCTCCCGCTCTCACGCTCAGAGGCGCAGGCCTCGTTCGGTGACGACTCGGTCTACTTCGAGAAGTGGATCGAGGAGAACCGCCACATCGAGGTGCAGGTCCTGATCGACCGTCAGGGCAACGGCATCCACCTCGGAGAGCGCGACTGCAGCGTTCAGCGCCGCCACCAGAAGATCATCGAGGAGGCACCCTCGCCGGCAATGAACGACGAGGCGCGCGCTCGCCTCCACGACCTGGCCATCCGAGCTGTGGTGGCGGCCGGCTACGAGAACGTCGGCACGCTCGAGTTCCTGCTTGACGGCGACGGCAACTTCTACTTCATCGAGATCAACTGCCGGATCCAGGTCGAGCATCCGGTGACTGAGATGCTGACCGGGGTCGACATGATCGCCGAGCAGATCCGGCTGGCAGCCGGCGAGCCGCTCTCGCTGCGCCAGGAGGAGGTCCAGATCCGTGGTCACGCGATCGAGTTCCGGATCAACGCCGAGGATCCCGGCGACAACTTCGCGCCGCAGACCGGGGTGATCGAAGAGCTCCTTATCCCCGGTGGCCTGGGGGTCCGTGTGGACACCCACCTCTACCCCGGCTACGAGGTGCCGCCCTACTACGACTCGCTGCTCGCCAAGCTGATCGTGTGGGGCGAGACCAGGGAGATCGCCCTTGCCCGATCGCGGCG
>VBJX01000088.1:6245-6919 GCA_005879775.1 Chloroflexota bacterium | reverse complement strand
CAAGCGGGTGGTGGCCATCAAGGGCGTGACGGCCAACGAGCCACAGTTCACGGGGCATTTCCCCGGCCGGCCGATCATGCCCGGCGTGCTGATGGTCGAGGCCCTGGCCCAGACCGGCGCCGTGGCGGTCCTCTCCCTGCCGGAGTACCGCGGCAAGCTGGCGCTCTTTGCGGGCATCGACGAGTGCCGCTTCAAGCGGGTCGTGACGCCGGGCGATACCCTCACCCTGACGGTCGAGCTGGAGAAGCTGCGCGGGGTCTTCGGGCGCGCGCACGCCGTGGCCTCGGTGGGCGAGGAGGTCGCTGTCGAGGCGACGATCAGCTTCGTGATCCCGCGCGACCAGTCGATCGCGGGAGGTGCCGCCGATGAGTAGCAACGAGCGCGGCGAGCGACGCGTGGTGGTGACCGGGATGGGGGCGATCACCCCGCTCGGCAACGACGTGAACAGCTACTGGACCTGCCTGATCGCCGGCAAGAGCGGGATCGACACCATCACCTCCTTCGATCCGGCCAAGCTCGACAGCAGGATCGCCGGCGAGGTGCGCGGCTTCGAGGCCGATCAGGTGATGCCCCGCAAGGAGATCCGGCGCAACGACCGGTACGTTCACTTCGCGTGGGCGGCATCGGCCGAGGCGCTCTCGGATGCTGGCCTCCCCAACCCGATCGAGGACCTC
>VBJX01000088.1:5734-6235 GCA_005879775.1 Chloroflexota bacterium | reverse complement strand
CTCGGGGATCGGCGGGATCAACACCATGATTCGCGACATCATCGAGGCGCACGACCTGGGGGTGGAGCGGATCGGGCCATTCCTGGTGACCGCCCTGATCCCGGACATGGGTGCCGGCTACGTGGCCATCTATGCCAATGCCCGCGGGCCGAACTACGCCACGGTGAGCGCCTGCAGCAGCAGCAACCACGCCATCGGCGACGCGCTGAACATCATCCGCCGCGGGGATGCGGAAGTGATGATCGCCGGCGGCGCCGAGGCGGGGATCGGCGAGATCCCGGTGGCCGCCTTCGCCGCCATGCGCGCCCTCTCCACCAAGCGCAACGACCGGCCGCAGGAGGCCTCGCGTCCGTTTGATGCCGATCGCGACGGATTCGTGATGGCCGATGGCGCCGGCATCCTCGTGCTGGAGGCGCTCGAGCACGCCCAGGCGCGCGGAGCCCGGATCCACGCCGAGCTGATCGGCTACGCGGCCACCGACGATGCCTCGCACATCACCCT
>VBJX01000088.1:5106-5595 GCA_005879775.1 Chloroflexota bacterium | reverse complement strand
TCGGCGAGCGCGCCTATGAGGTTCCGGTGAGCAGCACCAAGAGCATGACCGGGCACCTGCTGGGCGCCGGCGGCGGGATCGAGGCGATCGCCTGCATCCAGGCCATCAAGCACGGGCTGCTGCCGCCGACCATCAACTACGAGAACCCCGATCCGGAGTGCGACCTGGACTACGTTCCCAACGTGGCCCGCGAGGTCCCGATCCAGACCGCCATGAGCAACTCGTTCGGCTTCGGCGGCCACAACGCCACGCTGATCTTCCGCAGCTACGACGGAAACGATGCCTCGTGAGCGCCGACCCCGAGCAGATCCTGGCCGCCATCGACCTGCTCGCCCCGGCCTTCGAGGCGAGTGGGCTCGACGAGCTGGAGGTGGAGGCCGGGGAGCTGGTCGTGCGCCTGGCACGCCCTCGACCGGCGGCTCTCGCGGCCACCCCGGCACCTACCATGCCCGGGCAGATTCCCGCGGCATCCATCTCGCCCTACGGGGA
>VBJX01000088.1:0-4927 GCA_005879775.1 Chloroflexota bacterium | reverse complement strand
AGCGCGGCGCGCTGGTGAAGCGCCAGCAGCCGCTGCTCGAGATCGACCCCAGCTGAGATGCGCACCAAAGGAAGGGAAACACCGATGGCGCCCAATGCCCTGATCACCGGATGGGGGATGTACGCGCCGTCGCGCATCCTGACCAACGACGACCTGTCGCGCATGGTCGACACCTCCGACGAATGGATCGTGAGCCGCACCGGGATTCGGGAGCGGCGCGTCGCAGCCGACGGCGAGACGACCACCAGCCTCTCGGTCAACGCCGCTCGTGACGCGCTGGCGGTTGCCGGTCTCGATCCGGCGGAGCTCGACCTGGTGATCGTGGCCACCTGCTCGCCGGACTACCCGCTGCCGGCCACCTCGGTCACGGTGGCCACTGCCCTGGGCGCGACGCGCGCCGCCGGCTTCGACCTGCAGGCCGCCTGCTCGGGCTTCCTCTACGGCCTGGCCACCGGAGCCAGCTTCATCGGCAGCGGTATGTATCGCAACGTGCTGGTGATCGGGGTCGAGATCCTGAGCCGATTCCTGGACTGGACCGATCGCAACACCTGCGTCCTGTTCGGGGACGGTGCCGGGGCGGTGCTGCTCCAGGCATCGGACCAGCCCGGAGGTCTGCTCGGCTTCGACCTGTTCAGCGACGGGACGGGCTACGAGGGGATCATCGTGCCGGCCGGCGGGACGGTGGAGCCGGCCTCGGCGAGCACGAGCGCGGAGGGGAAGCACTTCATCCACATGCTCGGGCGCGAGGTCTACAAGTACGCCACTCGCCAGCTCGCCGAATCGGCCGTCGCCGCGCTCCGCAAGTCGGGCCTGACCGTCGACGACGTCGACCAGTTCGTCTTCCACCAGGCCAACCTGCGGATCATCGAGCATGTCCAGCGCCAGCTGGGGATCCCCGAGCAGAAGACCTACATCAACATCGAGCGGTACGGCAACACGAGCGCCGCATCGGTGCCGATGGCCCTCGCCGAGGCGGTCGCCGCCGGCCGGATCCAGCCCGGCGACAATCTCCTGATGGTCGCCTTCGGGGCGGGCTATACGGCCGGAGCCGCCGTCGTGGAATGGACAGCCGATCCGCAGCGCGCCTTCCTGGCGCCGGGTGAGCAGACCCGGCTCGGGCAGCCACAGCAGCAGCTCGGCGAGCAGGCCGCGCCCGAACCGGCCGCGGTCGGCTGAGCCGATGTTCGACCTGACCGGGCGCGTCGCACTCGTCACCGGCGGCAGCCGCGGGCTGGGGCGGGCGATCGCCCTGGCATTCGCCGGGCAGGGTGCCGACGTGGCGGTGAACTACCTGGGCAACGCCGAGGCTGCCGACGAGGTGGCCGGTCAGATCCGCGGGCTGGGTCGCCAGGCGATGCTTATTCAGGGCGACACATCCCTCGGACGCGAGGCCTGCGAGGCGATCGTCAACGCCGCGGTCGCGGAGTTCAGCAAGGTCGACATCCTGGTCAACAACGCGGGGATCACCCGCGACAACCTGATGCTGCGCATGGACGCCGATGACTGGGAGTCAGTCCTCGACACCAACCTCTCCGGCCCGTTCTGGATGACGCGCGCCACGGCTCGTCCGATGATGAAGGCCCGATACGGCCGCATCATCAACATGTCCAGCGCCGCCGGCCGGATGGGGAACGCCGGCCAGGCGAACTACGCATCGGCCAAGGCAGGGTTGATCGGCCTCACCAAGTCGACGGCTCGCGAGCTGGCCAGCCGCGGGATCACCTGCAACGCCCTGGCGCCAGGGCTCATCGAGACCGATCTAACCGCCGACCTGCCACCCGCCGCCACCGAGGCGCTCAAGACGATGACCCCGCTCGGCTACCTGGGCTCGGTCGACGACGTGGCCGCCGCGGCGGTCTACCTCGCCTCCGACGAGGCCCGCTACGTCACCGGCCAGGTGATCGGGGTCGATGGCGGCATGGTCATGGGCGCCTGACTAGCCCGATGAGCGCTGAGCGCTCCTAACGGCCAAGTTGGACCCGACCGCGAGCCCGGTTGCCCGTCCTGAGGCCTGATCTCGCCAGCGAGGAGCATTCAGCGCTCCTCACGGCCAAGATCGCCCCGAGGTTGCTACCAGGTTGTCCGTTAGGAGCGCTGAGCGCTCCCGGCCGCAACAGCCGATGCCCCGGTGGCGTTGCCGAACTCGCTGGCTAGACTGTTCCTATCGCGATTGAGGAGAACCATGCTGAGCTTGCGTTCGATCCTGCGTCCCACTCGGCACGTCCACGCGCACTGCGACATTCCGTGCGGCGTCTACGACCCCGAGCAGGCGCGCATCGAGGCCGAATCCTGCTATCGGATCATCGAGAAATACCACGCCAGCGACGACGAGGTCTTCCGCCAGCGCTGCGTGGCGGTCAAGGAAGCCCGCGCCGAGGAGACGAAGCACCACATCGACGTGCTCTGGCACGACTACTTCAAGCCCGAGCACCTCGAGAAGTACCCAGACCTGCATGACGTCTGTTGGAAGGCCTCCAAGGCGGCCTCCAAGGTGAAGCAGGGGACCGATCTCGAGGCGGCCCGCGACCTCCTCGCGCTGATCGACCAGATCGACGGCATGTGGAAAGGGACCGGCGGCCTGGAGAAGACCCGCCTCAACGGGCGACCCTCCTGAGGCTGTTCCGGCGACCCTTCGCCGCCCTCGTGGCGGTCGGCGCCGGCATCCTTGCGGGGCAGGCCGCGCGCCGCTGGCTCGACGTGGTCGAAGTCCGGGGTCGCTCGATGGCTCCCGCGCTGCTGCCCGGCGATCGTCTGCTGGTCGAGTGCCGAACCTACGCCCGCCGTCAGCCACGTCCTGGCGAGGTGGTGCTGGCAGCCGACCCCCGGGCCGCCGACCGCGAGCTGATCAAGCGGGTCGCCAGCGTGGATGAAGCCGCCCAGACCGCATTGCTGCTCGGCGACGCGCCGGCCGAGAGCACCGACTCGCTCGTATTCGGCCCGGTCCCCCTGGCCTCGATCCGCTGGCGTGCGGCCTTTCGCTACTGGCCGCCGGAGCGCGCAGGACGCCTCTAGGCCCGCGGGCGCTCGCTGTCACGCTCCCTCGTGCTGCACGAGGAGGTCTGACAGCGGCCGAGTCCCCGGCTCCTGCCCCAGCGGCTAGTTACCCGGCGACTGAAATCGCGCGTGAGGCGGTCTTCCAGCCCATATCCTGCGCCGATTAGTCGTCGACTGACTCAAAAGGCGCAAGAGCTCGTGGTTCCCGCGCTATTTCAGTCCCGGGGCGACTAAAGGCCGGGCGCGCCGGGCGAGGCCTGCGCCTCAGGCGGGCTCACACAGTGCCGCAACCGCGGCAACGCACGCGTCCGCCTCCGCGGGAAGCATCTCGATCTGCTCCCCGGCCTCGGCGGCCACCAGCCATTCAGCGCCGCGGATCGGCCGCACGGCCACCCGAGCGCCGGGCGCCTCGGAGCGCAGGAAGGCCACGATCGGGGCGAGCCCGGCATCCCCGTACTCGCGCCGGACCGCCCCGGCGTCGACCACGGCCAGGTCCGGAGGGCGCAGGACGATCGCCTGGTGCAGGCGCGCCGCATCGTTGTAGAAGAAGGAGAGGGTCGTCGCCAGGCGCCCCTCGAGGGCATCGGCCAGCTCACGGTCGCGCGTCAGGCAGTAGAGGAGCGTCTCGCTTGGCATCGGGCGCCAGCGTAGCATCGGGCCATGCGCCGCCTCCTCATCGGAGCCACGCTCGGGGTGGCTGCCATTGCATCGGTCTGGATCTTCCTGACGGTCGACAGCACCTCGCACTCGGTGAGCGACACGTTCTACGGTGCCGCCGTTCCCATCGGGCTCATCTGGCTGGTGGCCGGAGCGGTCATCTTCACGCTCAGACGTACAATGGCCAGCCCATGACCACCCCTGTCGTGCGTGAGGCGGACCGTGACCTGACCACCGGGCGCCATCAGGCGCTGGGCAGCCTGCTCGGCCGCGTCTGGGCGGTCGACCAGGTGGGGGTCGAGGAGCGCGCCGCATCGCTCGCCAAGCGGAGCATCAAGCGCGAGGCGAAGCTCTGGGCGCTCGATCTGGCGATCCGCATGGTCGACCTGACGACCCTCGAGGGGAAGGACGCTCCCGGCAAGATCCGCGCCCTGGCCGGCAAGGCGCGCCGCCCCGATCCGACCGATCCGAGCATTCCTTCGGTGGCGGCGCTCTGCGTCTACCCGAACATGATTCAGACCGCGAAGGAGGCGCTGGCGGGATCGAGCGTGAAAGTCGCGGCGGTGGCGACCTACTTCCCGTCCGGCCAGTCACCGATGACGGTGAAGCTGGCGGACGTGCGCGAGGCGCTCAAGCTGGGCGCAGATGAGATCGACATGGTGATCGACCGCGGCGCCTTCCTGGCGGGCAGCTACGGCAAGGTCTACGACGAGATCGCCGCCGTCAAGGAAGTGGTTGGGGCGGCCGACGGTGAGCACCACCTCAAGGTGATCCTGGAGACCGGCGAGCTCGAGACCTACGACAACGTGCGGCGCGCCTCGGTCCTCGCCATGGCCGCCGGCGCGGACTTCATCAAGACCAGCACCGGCAAGGTGCAGCCGGCCTCCACGTTGCCGGTGACCCTCGTGATGCTCGAGGCGATCCGCGACTTCTACGCCCAGACCGGGCGCGCGGTGGGCATGAAGCCTGCCGGCGGAATCCGCACCTCACGCGAGGCAATCAGCTACCTGACCGTCCTGTACGAGACCCTGGGACCGGACTGGATGACGCCGGATCGCTTCCGCTTCGGTGCCTCGACCCTCCTCAACGACCTGCTCATGCAGATCCGCAAGGAGCGCAGCGGCCGCTACTCGGGGAGCGACTACTTCACCATCGACTAGGCCCGATGGGCAGCCGGCCGCTCGAAGCGAGCGACCGGCTGCAGCGCTACGAGGTGAAGGCGAATGTCGCCAGCATGGTCTTGAAGCGCCCGATGTCTGTCGGCTCATAGCCGGGG
>VBJX01000087.1 GCA_005879775.1 Chloroflexota bacterium | reverse complement strand
AGCGCTTCCATCTCCGCCTGGCGACCGATCATGGGGGCGTCCTGGCGACGCTGGAAGCCCTCCGTCGCCTCGCTCATTTTCGTGAGACGGTAGGCAGGCACCGGCTCCGCCTTGCCCTTGAGGGTGAGCGGCTCGACCGCCTCGACCTCGACCGCGCCGCGCACCAGCCGGTAGGTGAGATCGCCCAGGAGCACCTGCCCGGCGCCGGCTGCCTGCTCCAGGCGGGCCGCCACGTTGACCGTGTCGCCGGTCACCAGCCGCTGGCCCAGGCTGGCATCGCCGGCGACCACCTCTCCTTGCCGAGGGTCAGCCCCCACTCCCGGCCGAACGCCTCGTTCAGCTCGGGGAGGGCGCGCTGCATGTCGGCCGCGGCCCGGACCGCCCGCAGGGCATCGTCCTCGTGGCGGACCGGCAGGCCGAAGACGGCCATCACCGCGTCGCCGATGAACTTCTCGACCGTTGCTCCATGACGGGCGAGGACCGCCTGCATCGCATCGAAGTAGCGCGACATGACATCGCCGAGCGCCTCCGGCGAGGCCGGCTTGCCATCTGAGGTGCCGGGCTTGGGGTCGGCGAATACGATGGTCACCGTCTTGCGGCTCTCGCGCGCCTGGAGGCGCTCGGTGAGGGTCGCCCCGCAGGTTCCGCAGTGGCGGAAATCGGCTGGGTTCTGCTCGCCGCAGATGCTGCAGATCCGGGTCCCGGCCTCGGCGGCCTCCCCCTCGGCCGGCGCCTCGGGCGGAGCGCTGACCACCGACTCGAGCTGATAGGCGGGAACCGGAACGTGGGATCCCTTGGGCGTGATCGGCCCGACCGACTCCGCCTGCACCTGGTCGCTCACCAGCCGGTAGGTGGAGCCGGCCAGCAGCGTCTCCTGGGCGGGCGCGTTCTGCTCCATGGCCGTCGCCATGCTCATGGTGTCGCCGGTCAGCACGTGCTGTCCGGCACTCGCCTCGCCGACGATCACCTCGCCGGTTGCCACCCCGGTCCGCGTCACCAGCCGCACGCCCCAGCGCTCGTCCAGCTGGTCGTTGAGGAGGGCGAGGACGCGCTGGCTCTCGGCCGCGGCCTGCACGGCGCGCAGGGCGTCGTCCTCGCGGCGGGTCGGGATCCCGAAGACCGCCACGATGGCGTCGCCGATGATCTTCTCGATGGTGCCACCGTGGGCCTCGAAGACGGCGCGCATGGCATCGAAGTAGCGGGTCTGCACCTCGCGCAGCGACTCGGGGTCGAGCCGTTCCCCGAGCGCGGTCGACCCCTTCCAGTCCGAGGTCACGACCGTGGCCACCCGGCGGATCTCCTCCGGCGGCCGATCGGCCACCAGCTGCGACCCGCACTGGCCGCAGGCCCGATATCGATCGGGGCTCTCCGCGCCACAGATGGGGCAGGTGACCATGGTCAAAGTGTACGGAGTGCCGGAAGCTGCGAATAGAATGCGAGCCCATGCACGTCTCCGCCCGCGCCGACTACGCCATCCGAGCTGCCGCCGAGCTGGCGGCGGCGGGCGCGGCGATGAAGGGGGAGCGGATCTCCGAGGCGCAGGCGATCCCCCTCAAGTTCCTGGAGAACGTGCTGCTCGAGCTCAAGCACGCGGGGATCGTCTCCAGCCGGCGCGGTGTGTCCGGTGGCTACATGCTGGCCCGACCGGCGGCCGAGATCAGCCTGGCGGACGTGATCCGGGCGGTTGACGGCCCGATGGCCAACGTGCGCGGCCAGCGCCCGGAGACGGTCGAGTACCCGGGCCCGGCGGCCTCCCTGCGCGAGGTCTGGGTGGCGGTGCGCGCCAGCCTGCGCGAAGTCCTGGAAGCCACCTCTCTGGCCGATGTGGTCGCCGGCAACCTGCCGCCGCGCGTCGGCGAACTGACGGCCGATCCGGAGGCCTGGGTATCGCTGGGCAGGATCCGGGGCACGCCCGGCTAGCCGCCCGCCTCCGATTAGCTGCCGGCCTCGAGCAACCCCCAGCGGCGCCGGATCGATCGGTCCAGGCTGCCGAAGACCAAGCCGTCGACGACCAGACCGATCACCAGGATCACCAGCATCGTGCTCAGCAGGCCTTCGGCGTCGACCAGCTCACGGGAGAGCTGCAGCCGCCAGCCGATCGAGGTCTGGCCGGCCACCACTCCCAGCAGCTCGCCGGCAATCAGGCTGCGCCAGGCAAACGCCCATCCCTGCTTCAGCCCGCTGACGAACGAGGGGAGGGCGGCCGGCAGCACCACGTGACGGTAGCTCGCAGCCCCTCGCGCGCCGAGCATGCGGCCCGCGCGCAGCAGGATGCGAGGGATCTGGTCGACGCCGCTGATGAGCCCGTTGGCGATCGACGGTGCGGCGCCCAGGATCACCACGAAGAGGATCGCCTGCTCCGATAGGCCGAAGAGCAGGATGGCGAGCGGGAACCAGGCAATCGATGGCATCGTCTGCAGCCCGGTGACGAATGACGAGGCCGCGATGCGCAGCGCGCGCACCTGGACGATCGCCACGCCGATGATGCAGCCGATGAGCAGCGCCAGGCCGAAGCCGACGGCCGCGCGACGCAACGTGGTGACAACGGCAGTGGGCAGGTCGCTGCCCCCGATATCGGTCACCAGGCGCTCCAGCACGGTGAGTGGGCCAGGCAAAACGTACGAGGGCCGCCAGCCGGACCAGACGACGAGCTGCCACGCGCCGAGAGCAAATGCAAGTGCGGCGAGCTTCGGCCATATCAAGGCCCACGCGCGGCTGGCCCGGGAACGCCGACCAGTGATCGGCAGCTCCAGGGCGTCGAGGCCGGAAAGATCGGCATCCAGCGGCGCTTGAGCGCGCGAGTCAATCCTCTGCATGGGCGCGAACCTCGCTGCGAAGACGGGTAATGACGTGTTCGGCGACGTCGGCCAGATCGGGGTCCGCGCCATCCCGCGGGCGGGGGAGCGGAACGTGGATCTCCTCGACGACCTGGGCCGGCCGGCTGCTCAGCACGATGACCCGGTCGCCGAGGCGCACCGCCTCGCGCACGTCGTGGGTGACGAAGAGGATCGTGAACCCGGCATCGATCCAGAGCCGCTCGACCTCGTCGTGGAGAATGTCCCGGGTCATGGCGTCGAGCGATCCGAACGGCTCGTCCATGAGCAGCACCTCGGCCCGCTGGGCGAGCGCCCGGGCGAGGGAGACGCGTTGTCGCATGCCACCCGACAGCTCATGCGGGCGGCGATCGCCGAATCCCTGCAGGTGCACGAGCTCGAGCAGCTCGGCGACCCGCTGCCGTCGTTCGGTGCGTGGGACGCCGGCCAGGGTCATCGGCAGCTCGATATTGGCCGCGGCCGTGAGCCAAGGGAAAAGCGCGGCCTCCTGGAAGAGCAGCGCCACCTGGCCGGTCACCGAGATGCGCCCGGCATCGGGCTGGTCGAGGCCCGAGACGAGGTTGAGAATGGTCGTCTTCCCACAGCCCGATGCACCGACCAGGCACACGAATTCGCCCCGCTCCACGCTCAGAGAGATGCGCTCGAGGGCGAGCACGCTGCTTCCGGGCGGACCGTACCGCTTGGCGACGGAGTCGATCTGCACCGCAGGCGCGGCCAAGGCCGGCTCATCAACGGTCGTGACGCGTTCCACGGCTGCACTCACGGCTGTGGCACCGGAGACTCACCCGCAGCGGCCAGCACCTCGTTGAGCGGGTCCAGGTCATACAGGCCATCAAGCGAGACCTGATGCAGCAGACCCAACTGCTCGGCGCGCGTCGCTGACTCCAAGAGCGACGAAGCGATCGGGTCGTTGGTGAAGACCAGGTTGCCCCAGGCGGTGCGCAGAATCTGCAGATCGATATCGACCCCGCTGATCGATTTCAGCTCTTGGGCCACGACCTGCTGCGCCGCCGCCGCGTCCCCGTTCACCGCATCGTTGGCCTCCACCTGGGCCGCCAGCAGCGCACTGACCAGGTCGGGATGCTCGTGCAGGAAGGCGGCACGCACGATGAGCTGGGTCGTCACGTATCGGCCATCCGGCCAGAGATCGCGCTCATCGACAAGGACGTGCACCCCTGCTGAAGTGATCGCCTGGGTCGCGTACGGCTCGGGGATCCAGGCCCCGTCGATCTCGCCGGCGCGGAGCGCCTCGACGGTCTGCGCGTTCGATTGCGGCAGGATCGAGACATCGCCTGTGCCCTGCAGATCCGTGTGGTAGCCCTGGTCGGCCAGCCAGGCTCGCAACGCGATGTCCTGGGTGTTGCCGAGCTGCGGGGTGGCTAGCCTCGTGCCGCGCAGATCGGCGGGGGAGTCGATGCCGGAGCGGACCACCAGGAAGGCGCCTCCAGAAGTGGCACCCGAGACGACCCGCACCGCCTCGCCGTGCGAACGCGCAAATGCATTGATGGTGGGGCCTGGCCCGATGTACGTGGCGTCCAGGGCGCCGGCGAAGAGGGCCTCAACGGCATCGGGCCCGGCGTTGAAGATGGTGGAGCGGAGAGTGGCGTTGCTCTCCCCAAGCCTCGCTTCAAACATTCCCTTGGCCATCCCGTAGAGCGCGGTGGCATGAGTCAGGTTGGGGAAGAAGCCGAGTCGGACCTCGACCTTGCCCGCGGCTCCTGGCGTCGTCGCAGCCTGGAGGCCGCATCCGGAGACGACCAAGGCGAGCAGGATCGACCACCGCCAGAGCACGCGCATACTTCATCCCTACTATTCCGTGCATCTCCACTGCCTTAGTAGAGAACCGGTGCATGATGCCACTCGTGTCAATCCCGTCGGGCGGCGTTTGCGCGTCAATGGGGGAGTGCCTGGACGAAGGCAGCAACCCGATCCAGCGCATCGTCGAGGACCGGACCGATGCCGTGGCGGACACCCGGGTAGACGACCAGCTCGGCATGCGGCAACCGCCTGACCGCGTCGCGCAGCAGCTCGAGGCGCGCGAACGGATCGTGGTCGCCGGAGAGGACGAGCACCGGGCAGCCGATGCGCGGCCAATGAGAGGTGCGCTCGTCCCAGCGGTCAGCCTGGCCGGGCGCGTGGAGCGGGTACGAGAGGAGCACAAGCCCGCCGTACGGCTCCTCTGCGACGAGCAGCGAGGCCACCCGTCCGCCGAACGAATGCCC
>VBJX01000039.1:15351-32196 GCA_005879775.1 Chloroflexota bacterium | reverse complement strand
CCAGCGCGCAGCGCTGCAGGCCAAGGGGAGCGACCTCGAGCCACATCTGCTGGCCCTGACCGCCACCCCCATCCCACGCACGCTGGCGCTCACCTTCTACGGCGACTTGGCGATCAGCACCATCCACGAGCTGCCGCCCGGCCGTCAGCCGATCCGCACCGAGCTGCGCGATCGCAGCGCGCTGCCGCGCATCGAGACCTTCCTGGCGTCGGAGGCGGAGGCTGGCCGCCAGGCCTTCGTGGTGGTCCCGCTGGTGGCGGAGAGCGAGGCGCTCACCGCCGCCTCGGCCGAAGCCGAGGTGGAGCGGCTGCGGGCCGCGTTGCCGACCCTTCGCATCGGGGTGGTCCATGGCCAGCAGCCGGCCGACGCCCGCAACGCCACCATGCAGGCGTTCGCCGGCGGAGAGATGGACCTGCTGGTGGCCACCACGGTGATCGAGGTGGGGATCGACGTGCCGAACGCATCGGTCATGCTGGTCGAGGATGCGGAGCGCTTCGGCCTCGCCCAGCTCCATCAGCTGCGGGGCCGGGTGGGGAGGGGTCCGCATCGGTCCTTCTGCATCCTCCTCTCCGACGCCACCGATCCGCTCGCCCGGGAGCGGCTGGAGGTGATGCGCCGGCTCTCCGACGGGTTCGAGATCGCCGAGGCCGACCTGCGGCTGCGCGGCGCGGGGAACCTGCTCGGCACGCGGCAGTCGGGGCTTCCGCCGCTGCGCGTCGCCTCCCTCTTCGAGCCGCGTCACGTGCGCCTGGCACAGCGCGCCGGCGAGCTGGCCGCCAGGCTCACGGCCGCCGACCCGACCCTGGCCTCGCGACCGGAGCTGATCCGGCTTCGCGATGACTTCACCGCAGCCGATGAGGAGGGTGACGCCGCCTGATGCGGGTCATTGCCGGCTCGGCCGGGGGACTCCGCCTGGCGGCACCGCCGGAGCGCGGCACGCGCCCGATCACCGATCGGGTCAAGGAGACCCTCTTCGGCATCCTGGGCCAGCGGGTGTTCGACGCCCGATGCTGCGACCTGTACGCCGGCAGCGGGGCGATCGGGATCGAGGCGCTCTCGCGGGGTGCGGCCCACTGCGACTTCGTGGAGCAGAGCCGCACCGCCCTCGCCACCATTCGGGAGAACCTGGCGCGTACCGGGCTCTCCGGCGACGCGACGCTCCATCGAGTTGCGGTGGCCGCCTTCCTGGCATCGCCATCGGCCCAGGAGTACGACCTTGCCTTCCTGGATCCACCCTACGAGCAGCGTGATATCCTCGCGCCGCTCGAGCGGCTGCTGCCCCATCTGGCGGACGGAGCGACCGTGGTGGTGAAGCACTTCTGGCGCACCCCGATCCCGGAGCCGAAGGGGCTGGCGCGCTGGCGGGAGCGCCGCTTCGGCGAGACCGCGATCACCTTCCTGGCGGCCGGGACCGCCGAGCACACGCTGGAGGAGCCATGAGCCGCGTCGCAGTCTTTCCCGGCTCGTTCGACCCGATGACCAACGCGCACCTGGACGTGGCGCGACGGGCCGCGGTCCTCTTCGATCGGCTCGTGGTGGGGGTCCTCAACAACCCCAAGAAGGCACCGCTCTTCAGCATCGACGAGCGCGTCGCTCAGATCCGGGACTCGGTCGCCGAGTTCGGCGCGAACGTGGAGGTGGCCGCGTTCGACGGCCTGACCGTCGACTTCGCACGCCGCAACGGCGCCGATTTCATCGTCCGCGGGCTCCGCGCGGTGAGCGACTTCGAGGCCGAGCTGCAGATGGCGCACACGAACCGCAAGCTGCAGCGCGGCGTGGACACTGTCTTCCTGATGTCCGCCCTGGAGTTCGGCTACCTGTCGAGCACGCTCGCCAAGGAGCTCGCCCAGTTCGGCGGCGAGATTGCCGGGATGGTGCCTCCACCGGTGGCCGTCGCCCTCGCTGCCCGCTTCCCGCAGACGGGCTGACGTGCCGCGGACCGGCTGAGGCGCGGGAGCGCGCGACTATAATCCTCGGCGGGCAATGCCGGAGCCAAAGGAGCGAGCCACGGACATCATCTTCCTCGTCGAGCGCCTCGAATCCCTTGTGGCAACCGGCAAGAAGCTGCCGCTCACCAACAACGTCGTGCTGGAGCAGGCAGCGGTCCTGGAGCTGATCGACCAGCTGCGGGTCGCGGTCCCCGACGAGGTGCGGCAGGCGCGCCGCATCACCGAAGAGGCGACCCGCATCACCGAGCGCGCGCGGGAAGAGGGCGATGCGGTGATCGCGCGTGCCCAGGAGCAGGCCGCCCGCATGCTCGAGGAGCGCGAGCTGGTGAAGCTGGCCCAGCAGCGTGCGGAGGAGATCATCGACACCGTCACCCGCGAGGCGGCCGAGATCCGTCGCGGGGCCGACGAGTACGCCGCGGGGGTCCTGATCCGGCTCGAGGGCGAGTGCATCAAGGCCCTGACCAGCATCAAGCGCGGGATCGACATGCTCGACGAGCACCATCGCCCGCCGCGTGCCACGGCCGATGAGACCGCGGCCGTTCCGGTGGTGGCCGACCTGGCACCGGAGCCAACGGGAGCCGCTCCTCGCCAATGACTCTGCTGAACGTTGCGGGCCTGCTCCGGGAGGCGCCCGGGGCGGCGCGCGAGGTTCGGCTCCGCGACCGCTACCTGGCGCTCGGCGCCGACCTCGAGCTCGCCGGTCCCCTCGACGGGACCCTGCGCCTGCTCCGCACCAACCGCGGCATCCTGCTGCGCGGCAGCATCGATGCCGCGCTGCGGCGCACCTGTGCGCGCTGCCTCGACCCGTTCGTCGAGGAGGTCCGCGTCCAGGTCGCCGAGGAGTTCCTGCCCAGCGTCGACCCGATCTCGGGCACGCCGCTGCCCGCCCCATCAGCCGATGAGGCGGCGCTGGCGATCGACGCACGGCATGCGATTGACCTCGGCCCGGTCCTGCACGATGAGCTGGCGCTCAGCGAGCCGATGCATCCGCTCTGCCGCCCGGACTGTCCGGGGCTCTGCCCCGGCTGCGGCCGTCACATGGACGTCGGCAGTTGCTCCTGCCAGGTCGATGAGCCCGACCCACGATTGGCGGTGCTGGCCCAGCTCCTCGCTCCCGAGGACGACCAGGCCTCCGACTGAGCTCGTCTGGCGACCGTCAGGCTCGGCCCGTTATACTGCGACGTTCCCATCGATCTCGAACGAGGAGTCACGCGTGGGCGTCCCCAAGCGAAAGGTATCCAAGGCGCGCCAGGGCGAGCGGCGGGCTCACCTGGCGATCGGCGCCCCGCCGCTGGTGGAGTGCTCGCATTGCCATGAGCTGAAGCGGGCACACCACGTCTGCCCGACCTGCGGCTACTACAACGGCCGCGAGGTCTTCCCCGTCGAGCCCACCACGCCGGCCGACGGCCAGCGCTGAGAGGATCGCCGCCGATGCGGATCGCGGTCGACGCGATGGGCGGCGATTACGCTCCGCGCGAGGTGGTGCGCGGCGCGATCAACTACGCGGCCTCGCACGCCGATGAGGTGATCCTGGTCGGCGACCTGCCGCGCATCGAGGCGGAGATCGCCGAGTACGGCCACGGCCACCCCGCCAGTGTCAGCTTCGTCGATGGCCCAGAAGTGATCGGGATGGAGGAGCATCCGGCTCCTGCCCTGCGTGCCAAGCGCCGCGCCTCGATCCGGGTGGCCACCGACCTCGTCCGCGACAGCAGGGCCGACGCGGTGGTGAGCGCCGGCTCGACGGGTGCGACCATGGCGGCCGCCATCTTCCGCCTGGGGCGCATCGACGGGATCGACCGCCCGGCGCTGGGCGCGCACCTGGTGACCGCCACCGGACCGATCATGCTGCTCGACGTGGGGGCCAACGTCGACTCGGATGCCACCAACCTGGTCCATTTCGCGGTGATGGGCTCGATCTACGCCGAGCAGGTGCTCAAGGTGCCAAGGCCCCGCATCGGCCTGCTGAACATCGGCGAGGAGGTCGAGAAGGGCGATGCGCTGGCGCGCGAGGCGTATCGGCGCCTGAGCGAGCTCGACCTGAACTTCGTGGGGAACGTCGAGGGGAACGACCTGATCGGTCACGCGGCCGACGTCGTCGTCTGCGACGGGTTCGTGGGCAACGTGGTGATCAAGTTCTTCGAGGGGCTGACCAGCTACATCTTCCGCTCGCTGCGCACCGACCTGCAGCAGGGTCCCGTCGCGCCGGTGGCGCTGCTGGCGCTCAAGCCGGGCTTCGACCGCATGAAGCATCGCTTCGACTACGAGCGCTACGGTGGAGCGCCACTCCTCGGCGTGCGGGGAGTGAGCATCGTGACCCATGGCCGGGCGCGCTCACGCATGATCGAGCACGCCATGCGGGTGGCCTCGGAGGCCGCCGCCGCCCACGTCCCGCAGATGATCGCCGACTGGACGCGACGCCACCCCGCCTTCGCCCGGCGTGACACGGGAGAGCTGGTCGCCGGTGGAACCGAGCCGCTCATCGCCGGTCCCGGAGCCGAGGCCTGACCAGGGTGGCGAGCCGGCAGCGCCGCCCAGGTCCAGCGGGACCCGGGTTGCAGGCGCGCCGACTGGCGCTCCTGGCGCTGTTCGAGGACGAGTTCCGCCCGGCGCATGCCCCCGAGGCTCTGGCCCGCCTGGCCGATGAGCGAGGGATCAGCCCGGAGGTCCTGGCCCATGCTCGCGCCATCGTCGACGGGGTCGTTTCCAGGCGTGCCGAACTGGACGCCCGGATCGCAATTTTGGCGCCCGCCATCCCCGTCAGCGAGCTCGGTCGGGTCGAGCGCACGATCCTGCGGAGCGCCCTATGGGAGGTGCTATACTCCGCCGCGACCTCGAGCGGGGAAGCGATCCACGACGCCGTTTCCCTCGCCCGGACGTACGCCGGAGACGCGGCTCGCCGCCTGGTGAATGGCGTCCTCGGGAGCGTTGCTAGAGCATCGGGTGGAGGAGCCTGACGGTGACCGACGGAACCACATTCGACCGATTGAAGAAGCTCATCGTCGAACAGCTTGGCGTCGACGAAGAGGAGGTCACCCCCCAGGCCTCGTTCGTCGAGGACCTCAACGCCGACTCCCTCGACCTGGTCGAGCTGATCATGAGCCTCGAGGAAGAGTTCGGCATGGAGATCTCGGACGAGGATGCCGAGAAGATCCAGAAGGTCCAGGACGCCGTCGACTTCATCGAGGAGCACCAGCAGTAGCGAAACGGGGGTCATGGCCACTGCGAGCCTCGACGAGCTGGGTGCTCAACTCGGCATCGTTCTCCGCCACCCCGAGACCATCCACCAGGCGTTCGTCCACAGCTCGTACTACAACGAGAATGCCGGTGCCGTGGCCGGCCACAATGAGCGCCTCGAGTTCCTTGGCGACGCCGTCATCGGGCTGATCGTCAGCCGCCTCCTCTACGAGCGTTACCCGAACGAGGACGAAGGCTTCCTGACTGCGCGGCGTGCCGCGCTCGTGAACCGCGATGCCCTGGCGGCGATCGCCATCCAGGTCGGACTGGACCGATACCTCCTCCTCGGCCGGGGCGAGGCCGACGCCGGGGGCGCCGCCCGCCCATCGCTGCTGGCGGCCACCTTCGAGGCGGTGGCGGGGGCCATCTTCCTGTCGGAGGGGATCACCACCACCCGCGGCTGGCTACGGCGCCTCTTCGCCGCTCAGCTCGACCAGACCGGAGCGGGCGAGCCGCCGAAGTCGGCGAAGAGCCGGCTCCAGGAGTGGATGCAGGCGCGACAGCATCGCAAGCCTCATTACGTGCTCCTCTCGACCACCGGACCGCCCCACGCCCAGACCTTCTCAGTGGCGGCGGTGGCCGATGGCGAGCGGCTGGCGGTGGGCGAGGGATCCAGCCGCCAGCGGGCGGAGGATCAGGCTGCGGCCTCCGCTCTCGCGGGTCTCCTCACGGAACCGGAGCCGCCCACGCCCGCCCCCGTGAAGCGTGGGGGCCGGCGAGGATGACGCGCCTCAAGGAGCTGCGCCTTCACGGCTTCAAGACCTTCGCCGATCCGACCCGCTTTGTCTTCGAGCGCGGAGTGAACGCGGTTATCGGGCCCAATGGATCGGGCAAGAGCAACATGGCCGATGCCGTGCGTTGGGTCCTGGGGGAGCAATCGAACCGCTCCCTGCGCACGCGCCGCGCAGACGACGTCATCTTCGCCGGGAGTCAGGCGCGCAAGCCACAGGGGATGGCCGAGGCGATCCTGACCCTGGACAACCACGATCGCTGGCTGCCGATCGAGTTCGAGGAGGTGTCGATCGGCCGGCGAGCCTACCGCTCGGGGGAGACCGAGTACCTGGTCAACGGGTCGCGCGCGCGCCTGCGCGACGTTGTCGAGCTGCTCGCCGCGGGCCGGCTGGGAGCGAACGAGCTGGTGGTGGTCGGGCAAGGAACGGTCGACGCGGCCCTCTCGCTGCGGCCCGATGAACGACGGCAGCTCTTCGAGGAGGCGGCGGGGGTGAAGAACCTGCAGGTGCGCAAGAACGAGTCGCTCGGGCGCCTGGCGGCCGCGCGCGCGAACCTGTCGCGGGTGGCCGACCTGGTCGGCGAGCTGAAGCCACAGGTTCGGCGCCTCGCCCTGCAGGCCCAGCACCAGCAGGAGCACGACCTCCTTCGACGCCGCGCGCGCCGCATCGTGATCGAGAGCCATCGCCGCCGCGAGCTGGCGGCCCGGACCGCCCTCGGCGAGGCCAGCCGTCGCGCTGCGGCTGCGGAGGCCGCGCTGGAGGCGAGGCGCGCCGAGGACGCGGCCGGCAGAGCAGCCCTGGGGGCCGCCGAGCAGGGCTACTGGGCAGCCGAGGCCGCCGCGCGGGCAGCGGGCGAACGACGCGCCGAAAGCCGCGAGGCGCTGATCCGAGCCGAGGCCAGGGCGGAGTCCATCTCGCGACGCGTCGGCGAGCTGACGGCGCAGATAGCGACCGCCGAGGCGGAGCTCGAGGCCGGAATGAACGACGGGGCCGGAGGCGAAGCGGCGGCCGGGGAAGCGAACCTCGGCCCTGCACGCGCCGCGGCGAGCGACGCCGAGGAGCGCTGGCGCGCCGCGGTCGCCGCCCTGGCGCTCGCCGACGACGCCCAGCTGGCCGCCGAAGAGGATCTCGCCGAGCTTCGCCAGCGCCACAGCCAGCGGATCGCCGGTGCCGCCCGCCAGCACGAGCTGCTGGCTCGCGCGCATGCTCGGCGAGAGCGGATCGAGCGCGAGCTGATGGCCGCCCAGGCGGCCGAGCGAGCGGCGCAGGCGGAGCTCGCGCCGGCGACCGAGGCGCTGTCATCGGCCGACGCGAGGGCCGCCACGCGTGGCGAGCAGCTTGAGGACGCGTCGCGTGCTGTCGACGAGGCGCAGGGAGCCGCCGACCTGACACGCCGCCAGGCCGCAGAGCTGGCGGAGCGGGCGGGGATCCTGCGCTCCGAGCTGGAGGCATGGCAGGCCCGCTCATCGGCGGAGGGTGGGCTGCGCGGCGTGCTCTCCGCGGCGGGATGGCGCCCGGCCCTGGATGGCGTCGACGCGCCGTCCGAGGCATGGGCTGCGCTCGAGGCAGTGGTCGGGGCAGAGGGGGAGGATGCATTGCTCTGGCGCGACGGGGACCTCATCGATCGTCTCGAGGGCGCGGACGGCGCCGCCACACTGCTGGCCGTTGAGGAGCTGTCGACCGATGGGGAAGCGGCCGCTGGAGAGCAGCGTCATGCGGCGCTGGCCGCAGTCGGAGCAACGCGCACCCTGGCCGAGTGGATCGGCGCTCCGAACCTGCCTCGTCTCGTGCGGCGAACGGTGGTGGCCCCCGGTGTCGAGAAGCTGATCGCCGGCTGGCGGCGCCTGCCCCCCGGCTGGTCTGCGGTGACCGCCGAAGGCGATCTGGCTGACGGCCGCGGCCTGATCGTCGTGCGCGGCCGGCAAGCAACGTCGGAAGGCGAGCAGGCGCGTCATGCGGCTCGCCATCACCGTCTCGCGGACGAGGCGGCAGCGGCCGAGGACCAGCTGGCCGGCGCGTCCGAGGTGGCAGCCCGCGCACGGGCCTCGCTCGCGGAGGCGAATCGCTCCCGCGATGCCGCCGCGCAGGCGTCCGCCGAGACTGGCCGATCCCTCGCCGAGGCGCGGACCGCCGTGGAGACGATCGCCGGATCGCTGGCGCGCGCGCAACGTGACAGCAAGCAGCTGGAGATCGAGCTGGCCGCAGCACGGAAGGCGGAGAACGAGGTCAGCCCAGGCGGCCGGGACACGGAGGACTTCTCGGCGCAGCTCGAGCGGCTCATGGCCAGCGCCGCCGATGCGCGCGAGCGCCGCGAGGCGGCGTCATCCGAGCGAGACACGCGGCGCGAGGAGTGGCTGGCCGCGCGGGCGGCGGCCGAGGCCGCGGACGGCGCCGGCACCCTCGAACAGGCTCGATCTGACCAGGCTGCCACCGTCGCGGCCCTGCGAGCGGCGCTGCCCGGCTGGCGCGCGGCTCTCTCCGCCGTGCAGGCCGAGGATGGAGCCACGCGCGGCGCCCTGGCGGCCACCGCGGAGGCTGACCTGGAGGCAAGCATCGCCCAGCGCGGGGCAGAGGAGGAGCGGGAGCGGCGGCGGGCGGAGCTGCTCGGACTGGAGCGGACCAGAGCCGAGGGTGGGACCGACCTGGCCGACCTGGAGCGGGAGGCGCAATCGTCGGCGATCGAAGCATCGCGACTGGTCGAGGGCCTCGGCGCCGTCGGCCGCGAGCGTGAGCTGGCGCTGGCCTCCCTGGAGGTCGAGGATGCCTCAACCGCAGTTGCATCCAGCGAGGTGGACGAGGCGCAGGAGGACCGGCAGGACCTGGCATCGCTGGACGATGCCGCCCTCGAAGGCGAGCTGCGTCGCGTGCAGCGCACGCTGGCGGGAGTCGGGTCGGTCAATCCGTTCGCGGTCGAGGAGCACCGGGAGCTGTCGGCGCGGCTCGAGTCGCTCACTACCCAGGAGGGGGACCTGGTGGCCGCCATCAGCTCCACGGAGGAGCTGATCGGACGGCTCGAGTCGGACATCGCGGCACGCTTCGGCTCGGCTTTTGCCGCCATCGGCGCCAAGTTCGACGAGTTCTGCCGTCTCCTGTTTGATGGCGGCTCGGCTTCGCTGCAGATGGATGACGCCGAAGACGGTGAGGCGCCGGGGGGGATCGAGATCGCCGTGCGCCCGCCCGGCAAGCGGCTCCAGCGCCTGGCGATGCTCTCCGGCGGCGAGCGGGCACTGACCGGAGTAGCCCTGCTCTTCGCCATGCTGAGCGTCAACCCGGTGCCCTTCTGCATCCTGGACGAGGTCGATGCCGCCCTCGACGAGGCGAACATCGGTCGCTTCGCCGACGCCCTGCGCCAGCTTGCGCAGGAGACCGACTTCGTGGTGATCACGCACAACCGGGCCACGATCGAAGTGGCCGACACGATCTACGGGGTGACCATGACCGACTCGGCCGTCTCCCGGATCCTCTCGCTCCGGCTCGCCGACCTGCCGGTGGAGGTGGCCGTCGGATGATGGCCCGCCCTCGGCGGGAGCCGGGAGGCCTCGGCCTGCGGCCCACGCCAGGGGGCCTCGGGAGCCGCCTGCGAGGCATCCTGGGCATCGGACCGACGCCCTCCGAGGCGACCTGGGAGGAGCTGGAGGAAGCCCTCGTGGCGGCTGACGTGGGTGCCACGACTGCGCTCGAGCTGGTCGATGCCACGCGAGCACGGATCGGCGCCGACGCCTCGATGGCGGAGATCCGCAGCGGGCTGACCGAGGAGATCCGCGAGCGACTGGATCGGGTCGGGTCAGGTCGGTTCGCTCTCGGTCCGCCGCCGGCCGTGATCCTGGTGGTGGGGGTCAACGGGACCGGCAAGACGACGATCGTCGCCAAGCTTGCTGCCCGCCTTTCCGGCGAGGGCCACGGCGTCCTGCTCGCCGCGGCAGACACGTTCAGGGCGGCTGCCACCGAGCAGCTGCGCCTATGGGGAGAGCAGCTGAAGGTGCCTGTCGTTGCCCAGCGCCCCGGTGCCGACCCGGGGGCGGTCGCCTTCGACGCCCTGGCGGCCGCCGAGTCGCGTGGGATCGAGGTGGTGATCGTCGACACCGCCGGCCGCCTGCAGAACAAGACCCAGCTGATGGCCGAGCTGGGCAAGATCCGCCGCGTCATCGAGCGGCGCATGCCTGGCCAGCCACGCCACGTGCTCCTGGTGCTTGACGCGGTGATCGGGCAGAACGGCCTGGCGCAGGCCGAGGCCTTCGCCCACGATGCCGGGGTGACCGGCGTCGTCCTCGCCAAGCTCGACGGCACGGCCAAGGGTGGCGTGGCGGTCGCCATCGCCGACCGGCTCAAGCTGCCAATCGTCTTCGCCGGAGTGGGCGAGGAGGCACGCGACCTGGCCCCGTTCGATCCTGCGGCCTACGCGGAGTGGCTGGTCAGCGGCTGAGAGCCCGGTCTCGATTGCCGCTGGAGACACCGGCCCCTAGAATGGGCAGCCGCTCACGCGGCCGTTCGCGGCCCGGATCACCCCCCGCATCGGACCATCCATGTTCGAATCCCTTTCGGCGCGTCTGCAGGCGGTCATCGAGCGCCTGCGGGGCAAGGCAAAGATCACCGAGGCAGACCTCGACGTCGCCCTGCGCGAGATTCGCCTTGCCCTCCTGGAAGCCGATGTCGACTTCCGTGTCGTCAAGGAGTTCGTGGCCCGCGTCCGCGAGCGCGTCATCGGAACCGAGGTGCTCGAGGGCCTGCATCCCGGCCAGCAGGTGGTCAAGGCAGTTCACGACGAGCTGGTCAGCATCCTCGGCAGCGAGTCGCACTCCCTGCAGCTCGACGGCAAACCAACGGCCGTCATGCTCGTGGGCCTGCAGGGATCGGGGAAGACGACGACCGTGGCCAAGCTCGCGGTCCGGCTCCGCCGGCAGGGGAAGCGACCGCTGATGGTCGCCGCCGACGTCTATCGGCCGGCTGCCGTCGATCAGCTCGTACAGCTGGGCGACCAGGTCGGGATCGAGGTGCACAGCCGCCCGCTCGGCACGCCGGCGATCGAGGTCGCCCGCTCAGGGATGGAGACGGCCCGCCAGCGCGGACACGACCTGATCCTGATCGACACCGCCGGCCGGCTGCACGTCGACGAGCCGATGATGGACGAGCTTGTGCGCATCAGCGGCGCGGTCACCCCGGGCGAGACGCTGCTGGTGGTGGATGCCATGACCGGCCAGGAGGCGGTGAGCGTCGCCAGGGCATTCCACCAGCGCCTGCCGGTGACCGGCCTGGTGCTGACCAAGATGGACGGGGACGCACGCGGTGGCGCAGCCCTGGGGATCCGGAGCATCACCGGCCTGCCGATCGCCTTCATCGGGACCGGAGAGCGGACCGATGGGCTCGAGCCCTTCCACCCGGATCGCCTCGCCCAGCGGATCCTGGGCATGGGCGACATCGTCTCGCTCGTCGAGCGGGTGCAGGACACGGTCGACCGCGAGGAGGCCGAACGCCTGGCCGAGCGGATGCTCGGTGCCCGGTTCACGCTCGAGGACCTGCGCAGCCAGCTGCGCCAGGTCCAGAGGATGGGCCCGATCGGCCAGCTGCTGGGAATGATTCCCGGCGCCGGCCAGCTGGCGGGCGCGGCTCAGCAGGCCGTTGACGACGGGCAGCTGAAGCGGATCGAAGCGGTCATCGACTCGATGACACCCGCCGAGCGGCGTCATCCCGAGATCATCAAGGCCAGCCGTCGCCGCCGCATTGCCCTCGGCAGCGGCACGAGCACCGGCGACGTCAACCGCCTCCTCAAGCAGCTGAGCGAGATGCAGCGCGTGATGCGCCAGCTCGGGAGCCAGGGTCCCAAGGGGGACCAGGCGCTCGGGCGGATCCTCGGACGCTGAGCATGCAACGCCTGGTCGTGGCCGCCACCGCCTTCCTGGCGGGGATGGGGGCCCTGGTGGTGGTCGGCTACCTGCTCGTCTTCTCGGCGGGCAGCGATCGTGCGGCCCGTGCCGCCCCGGCCGATACCGCGGTCTACATGAACGTCTACCTGCAGCCCTCGAGCGCGCAGAAGACCAGGCTGACCGGCCTGCTCGGCAAGCTGCCCGGCTTCGCGGACACCTCGACGCTCGACGAGAAGCTCGACCAGCTCGCGCAGCGGCTGCTGGCGCAGGGCAAGCTGGACTACCGAGCCGACCTTCGCCCCTGGCTGGGCAACGAGGTGGCCGTCGCGGTGCGCGTCAATGGCACCGCCTCGACTCCCGAGGTCCTGCTCCTCGTCGCCGTCAAGGACCCGGATGCGGCCCGAACTGCACTGCCCCATCTATGGGAGGCAAGCGGGATCAGCTTTGCCCCCCAGGCCTATCGCGGGCATGACCTGATGGTCGGAGAGATGGCCAGCTACGTGCTGCTGCCCGACCTGCTGGTGGTCGGCCAGACCGCCGACCAGGTTCGCGCGGCGATTGACGCCGATGCCAACGCGGTCCCATCGCTGGCTGACTCCGCCGACTTCCGGGCGGCGATGGCCCAGGTGCCGGCCGATCACCTGGCATCGGCCTACTTGGACGTGCGGGCTATGCTGCCGGCGGGCCTGAGCGCCCAGTCGGGCGGCTACTCGACCGCCGCGGTGGCGCTGGTGGCCGAGGCAAATGGTTTTCACGCGGTGGGCGAGGCCGCCTTTGACCCGTCCAAGGCCAGCGATGCGGCTCGGGAGGCATTCGGGCTGGCGAGCACGCCATCCGAGCTTTCGGGCTGGATGCCCGCCGACACCAAGGCGGAGGCGACCCTCTTCGGCCTGGCCCAGTCGTTCACCGCCGCCAGCGATCAGCTCAAGGCCGATCCCTCGCAGGCCGAGTCAGCCAACGCGCTCGAGCAGCTGCGCACGCTGGCCGCCCTGGGCCTCGGTATCAACGTCGATCGCGACCTGCTGCCGCTCCTCGATGGGGAGGCGGCCATCGCCGTTGGAGGTTCCTTATCGCAACCCGCAGCGGTGCTCCTCCTCAAGCCGAGTGACGCTGCCGCCGCGGCGGACTCGATCGATCGCCTGCAGACGGCGCTGGTGGCCCACGGCGCCACACTGACCGTCGAGCGTGGCCTAGTGATCGTCACCGTGATTGACGTTCCAAATGTGGCGCGCCTGGCGTACACCACCGAAGACGGCGTGGTGGTGGTGGGTGTCGACGATGCTTCCGTGCGCGCGGCCGTCGCCGCCCACCGCAATGGCACGACCCTCGCCACGACCGACCGCTATCGGGCGGCGTTCGAGCTGGCGGGGACGCGAGCCGGCACCGAGGTCTTCATCGACGTCGGGGGCCTGATCCAGATGGCCGGCGCATCGGTCGGTCTTGATGCCGAGACGCGCGATATCCTCAACCAGATCGGCGCCCTGGCCATGACAGCCACCGCGCAGGGCGATCACCTCGAGTTCCACGCGGTCCTCACGGTCGAGGACGCAGCCACCAACTGAATTCGCGTCAACGGATCGGCAGCAAACCCGCGGCCGATCCAACCAAACAGAGGGAGAAGAGACCCTTGGCAGTACGCATCCGGCTCTCGCGCGTGGGAGCCACCAAACACCCGAGCTACCGCGTGGTGGTCATCGACAGCCGCCGACCGCGCGACGGGCGGGCGCTGGAGATCATCGGCTTCTATGACCCCCTTACCGATCCGGCCACCGTGCGAATCGATAGCGCGCGAGTCGACGCCTGGGTCGGCAAGGGCGCGAAGCCATCGGACACGGTGTCCAGGCTCCTCAAGCTGGCGGAGGCGCGCCCCACCGGGGAGGCCGCGCCGCCCCCGAAATCCAAGGCACCGGCTGCCCCGAAGGCTGCGAGGCCGACGAGGGCACGAAAGGCTGCGGCCAAACCGGCCGCAGGGGCCGCGGAATGAAGGAGTTCCTCGAGTACGTCGCTCGTTCGCTGGTCGACAGCCCCGATGCGGTCCGCGTCGAGGTCGAGGAGTCCGGTGACGAGGTCGACCTGACCCTGTTCGTCGACGAGAGTGACATGGGCCGCGTCATCGGCCGCGACGGCCGCATTGCCAATGCCATCCGCAGCCTGCTGCGGGTGATGGGCACCCGCGATGGCCGCCACGTCGAGCTGGAGATCGTCGGCAACGAGTGAGCGACTGGCGGTCGCCCGGGTGCTGGGCGCCAAGGGCCTGGGCGGCGCCCTGCGCATCGAGCTGCTGACCGACTGGCCGGAGCGACTCACTCCCGGCTCGGAGCTGCTGCTCGAGGGCGAGGATTCGCCACGCAGGGTCGTCGACACCGAGCTGGGTGGCCGCGTGCCGGTCCTTCGTCTCGAAGGGATCGACGGACGCGATGCGGCGCAGGCGCTGGTCGGTCGCTATCTCGAGGCGCCGACCCGCTCCCTCCCGGACGGCAGCTATTACTGGCACCAGCTCATCGGGCTGAAGGTGACCGACCCGACCGGGGCTGCACTGGGCACCGTCGAGGAGGTCTTTCGGGCCGGCGAGAACGAGGTCTACCGGATCGTGGGTCCCGGCGGCGAAGTGCTCGTTCCGGCGCTGCGCGAGGTCGTGCGGCGGATCGACCTGGAGGCGGGGGAAATGGTGGTCGACTACCAGCCCGAGGAGGTCGACTAGCGTCCGATGCCCGATCCATCCGCCGCCCTGCGCTTCGACGTCGTCACCCTCTTCCCCGAGCTTTTCGACCTGCCGCTGCGGGTGTCGGTGATCGGCCGGGCGATTGAGCGCGGGGTGATCAGCGTGGAGGCGCACGACCTGCGGCAGCATGGAATCGGGCGCCACCGGGCGGTCGACGACTACCCGTACGGCGGCGGGGCCGGCATGGTGATGCGCCCCGAGCCGCTGTTCGCGGCGGTCGAACCGTTGCGGGCAGCGGGGGCGATGGTGATCCTCATGGATCCGGCGGGGGAGCGCCTGACCGACCGACTGGCACGTGAGCTGGCGGCGGCGGGGCACCTGGCCATCGTCTGCGGCCGCTACGAGGGGATCGACGAGCGGACGCGAGCCCTGGCGGATCGTGAGGTGAGCATCGGGGACTACGTGCTGACCGGCGGCGAGCTGCCGGCGCTGGTGCTCATCGACGCCGTGGCCAGGCTGGTGCCGGGGGTCATCGAGCCCGCCTCGCATGAGTCCGATTCGTTCGCCGATGGCCTGCTCGAAGGGCCCCAGTACACACGGCCGGAGACGTTTCGCGAGATGGCCGTGCCCGATGTCCTCCTCTCCGGCCATCATGGCGAGGTGGCGCGCTGGCGGCGCCGCGAGGCCCTGCGGCGCACGCTGCGCCGTCGCCCCGATCTGCTCGAGGGGGCGCCACTCAGCCCTGAGGATCGGGTCGAGCTCGATCGGCTCGCGCGGACGGATGAGGCGGCCGATGGGGCCGACGAGCGCTGAACCGGCGTTGCCCGTGGCAGCAAGCCGCTGCTATACTCCGCCCCGTCGCGGCCGCGTGGCGGTCGCGTTCTTCACGCCCGGCAGCATCCGCCGAGCGTTCCACGAGCCGATAAGCCGCGGCTAAGGCCGCGATAACGAGGTCGCCGCCAGGATGGACGCCATCAAGGAGCTCGAGCGCGAGCAGCTGCGGTCCGACGTGCCGCCGCTCAGCTCAGGCGATACGGTGCGCGTGAGCGTGAAGGTGGTGGAAGGTAACCGCGAGCGGATCCAGGTCTTCGAAGGCACCATCATGCGGATGCGCGGGGGCGGCCTGAACCAGCGGATCACCGTGCGCCGCATTGCCAGCGGGGTGGGCGTTGAGCGCACCTTCATGGTCCATGCGCCGCGCGTCGAGAAGATCGAAGTCGTGCGCCACGGCGTCGCCCGACGGGCCCAGCTCTACTTCCTGCGGGAGCGGATCGGCAAGGCCGCCACCCTGCGCGAGCGGCGCCCCGGGCGCTGAGCCGGTGTCGGGCACAGTCTCCCGTTCGACTGTGCGGCGGCGTGGCGGTCATCGCTCCCCGCGACCCCGGGACGCGCACATGCGCCACGAGCGGGAGCTGCGGCTTGCCGGCTTTCAGCGGATCGCGGGCATCGACGAGGTCGGTCGTGGCTCGCTCGCCGGGCCCGTGGTAGCCGCCGCGGTCATCCTGCCGGATCGACATCGGATCCGCGGTCTGCGTGACAGCAAGGTCCTGGTCCGTTCCCGTCGGGAAGCCCTCTACGAACAGATCCTTGACCGTGCCCAGGCCGTGGGAGTCGGCTGCATCGAAGTCGAGGTGATCGACCGCATCAACATCCTGCAGGCGACCAAGCTGGCCATGCGCCAGGCGCTGAGCCGCCTCCCCGAGCCGCCGGATCACCTGGTGATCGACGCGCTCAGCCTGCGCGAGGTCGACCTCCCCCAGCGTCCGATCATCGATGGGGACGCGATCAGCGCCTCGATCGCGGCCGCCAGCATCGTGGCCAAGGTGACGCGCGACCGGATCTGCGCCGAGTACCCGCTATCACCTCGACGCGCTGCTGAGCGACGGGCCCTGCGAATGGCACCGCCGCTCGTTCGCCCCGGTGCGGATGATGCTCGCCGGTGAGCAGCTCTCATTCGAGCTCTTCGAGGAGGCGCTCATCAGCGACGAGGAGCTCGACCCCGAGGAGGAGCTCGACCCCGAGGAGGAGCTCGACGCCGAGATGGAGCCCGAGGCCACGGACTAGGACCCTCTCGCCTCCCGCGAGGAGCATGCGTGCCGGACCCTCGTCATCGGCTGGGGCTGCTGGCCGAGGATGCCTGCGCCGCGTGGCTCACCAGCATCGGCTGGACCGTGCTCGAACGCCGCTGGCGGAGCGGCAGCGGCGAGCTCGACCTCGTCTGCCGCGATCCGTGCGAAGTGCTGGTCGGCGTGGAGGTGAAGCTGCGTCGAACGCCCCGCGCCGGGTCGGCGGCAGAGAGCCTCGACCGGCGGCGGCTGGCGCGCCTCCGCGTCAGCCTCGCCCGGTACGCGGACGGCCGACGCTCGTATGACAACGGGCTGCGGCTCGACCTGGTGACCGTCACCCCG
>VBJX01000039.1:0-15335 GCA_005879775.1 Chloroflexota bacterium | reverse complement strand
CGGCGGCCTAGCGGCCGAAGATCGCTTGCAGCGCCAGGATCGAGGCGATGTACGAACGGCTGATGGCATAGATGCCGTGGATGTCGGTCGCCCGCTCGCCCTGGTAGTAGGCAGCCAGCGCCAGGGATCGGTCGCCGTGGTAGCGGTCCAGGTAGTGGCGCAGCAGCCGAACTCCGGCATGGATATTCCAGCGCAGGTCATGCACATTGGCCGCTTCGCCCAGGATCCCGCCGGCAACCCACTCGCCGGTGGCCGGCATCAGCTGCATGACGCCGATCGCGCCGGCGCTGCTGACCGCCTCCTGTCGCCAGCCGGACTCCTGCCAGGCGACCGCCATGACGAAGGCTGGGTCGACGCCGGCGGCGTTGGCTTCGGCCACGAGCAGGCTGCCCACGTTCGCGCGGCTGGCGACCGCAGCTGCCATGGAGGCCGGGAGCCCCGCACCGCCAGGGCTCCCCGGAGCCGTACTCGCCACGCCGGGGATCGTCAGGCGCTGGCCGACCCGCAGGAACGATGGGTTGACGAGGCCATTGGCGGACACGATGGTCGCGATGCTGGTCCCGTAGTGATGGGCGATGACGGTCAGGTTCTCGCCCGAGGCGACCACGTGGACCAGTGGCGCCGGAGCCGGCGGCGGCGGGCTCGCCTGGACGCGAAGGTTCTGTCCGACGTAGATGAGCCCAGGGTTCTTGATCCCATTGAGGGACACCAACTGGGCGACAGTGACTCCCTGCTCGAGGGCGATCTCGGAGAGGGTGTCACCTTGGCGCACCACGACCACCTTGTCGGCTGCCGCAGCGGGCAGCACGGCGATGCCGAGGCCGATGACGGCCACCAGACAGGCAACTGCCGGCAGGGTCCGGGGCTGGCGGAGACGGGACAATTCGACACCTCGGTGGCGGGAGAGCGGCTGCGAAAACGAGCTCGCGACCGCGACCGCATGCTAGGAGCCGATCAAGGTCGGTCAAGGTACGACTGAGTGGGGATTGGGGTACTTCGGTACCCCTGGAGGTGGTTCATCTCTGGGCTCCCTGACGGGCCCAGCCCGAGTGGGGTTTCGAGGGCCAGGTGCTATACTTCCGCGCGATCCGGCACGCCGCGTTCGCCAGTCGAACGCAGCAGGCCGGATGTCCCATCACACACGCTCGCTCATCTCGCGGTCAGCGGTGCCCGCCCTCGGGACGGGTCGACCTGCGGGAGCCGAAGGCGGGCGGAGGCAAGAACCGGAGGTACCCTTTGGCTGCCGTCAGCATGAAGCAGCTCCTCGAGGCCGGTGTCCACTTCGGGCACCAGACCCGCCGTTGGAACCCGAAGATGCGCGACTACATCTTCGCGGAGCGCAACGGAATCCACATCATCGATCTGGCGCAGACGGTCAGCCGCCTGGATGCCGCGCTCGAGTTCATCCGCGACACGATCCGCCGCGGCGACAGCATCCTCTTCGTCGGCACCAAGAAGCAGGCGCAGGAGACGGTCGCGACCGAGGCGGAGCGCTCCGGTCAGCACTACGTCAACAACCGCTGGCTGGGCGGCATGCTCACCAACTACACCACCATCAAGCGCCGCATCCAGCGTCTCGAGGCGCTCGAGGCGAGGCGCGACGCCGGCGAGTTCGAACGGCTTACCAAGAAGGAGGCCGGCAAGCTCACCGAGGAGATCGTCAAGCTCAACAGTGCCCTGGGCGGGATTCGCCGCATGCGCCGTCTGCCCGGCGCGCTGTTCGTGATCGACCCGCACCGCGAGTCGATCGCGGTGCTCGAGGCGCGACGCCTGGAGATCCCGATCGTGGCGATCACGGATACGAACTGCGACCCGGACCTGATCGACTGGGTGATCCCCGCCAACGACGACGCCATCCGCTCAGTGCGCCTCATCTGCACCAACGTGGCCGATGCCGTCCTGGAGGCGCAGACCGAGCGCCAGGCCCGGCTCGACGAGGAGTTCGAGCAGGCCGAGGCGCTGCCGCCGGTGGATGACACGACGCTGGTGGCCGATGCCGATTACACCGCTGCCCTCGCCTCCGGGGAGGCGCTCGTCTTCGAGCCGGAACCGGAAGAGGACGAGGAGGAGGAGCGGCGAGCCCGTGCTCGACGGGCCGCCGAGGCGGCCGAGGAAGAGGCCGAGGACGACCCGAGCCTGGCCTAGGGGCCAGGCAGCTTGCCGGTGACCCAGGAAGGAACGATCCGCACGTGACGATCAAGCCAGAAGATGTGAAGCGACTCCGGGAGAAGACCGGCGCGGGGATCATGGACTGCAAGCGCGCGCTCGAGGAGAGCGACGGCGACGTCGACCAGGCGCTCGAGTGGCTGCGGGCCAAGGGCCTCTCGACGGCCGCCAAGAAGGCGGGACGCGCCGCCCGGGAGGGCGTCATCGCCAGCTACATCCACCACGGGGCACGCCTGGGGGTGCTCCTCGAGCTCAACTGCGAGACCGATTTCGTGGCGCGCACCGAGGACTTCCAGCAGCTCGGACGCGAGCTGGCGATGCAGGTTGCCGGGCTTGCCCCGCTCTACGTGAGTCGGGAGGACGTTCCGGCCGATGTCCTGGAAGAGCAGCGGCGCCTCTTCACCATCGACGCGCAGAGCGATGGGCGCCCGGGTGACAAGGTGCCAATGATCGTGGAGGGCAAGCTGAACAAGTGGCTCGAGTCGGTCTGCCTGCTCGAGCTGCCGTACCGCGACACGGACCGCAGGATCAGCGAGCTGATCACCGAGAAGGTGGCGCTGCTCGGGGAGAACATCCGCGTCGCCCGTTTCGCGCGCATGGCAGTGGGGGAGACGATCAGCGGGCGCGACGGCGAGGAGGCGGCCTGAGTGTCAGAGCCGGCGGAGCTCGTCGCCCCGGTCTACTCGAGGGTCCTGCTCAAGCTCTCCGGTGAGGCACTCATGGGCGATCGCCAGTATGGGATCGACCCTGACGTGGTGCGAGGCATCGCCAACCAGGTCGCCGAGGCACGCGCCGGCACCGTGCAGATCGCAGTCGTGGTCGGGGGCGGGAACATCTTCCGCGGGCTCGCCGCTGCCTCCAGCGGGATGGACCGCGCGACCGGCGACTACATGGGGATGCTGGCCACGGCCATGAACGGCCTGGCACTGCAGGATGCGCTCGAGCAGGCCGGCTGCCCGACCAGGGTGATGAGCGCCATCGGCATGAACGAGATCTGCGAGCCGTACATCCGCCGCCGGGCGATGCGGCACCTGGAGAAGGGCCGGGTGGTGGTCCTGGTGGCCGGCACCGGCAACCCATACTTCACGACCGACACCGCCGCCACGCTGCGGGCGGTGGACGGGGTGTACGATGCCGACCCGGAAAAGGATCCCAAGGCCCGTCGCTTCACTCGGATCGGATACACCGAGTTGCTGGCCAGCCGCCTCGAGGCGCTTGATGCCACGGCAGTCAGCCTGGCGATGGACAACGAGATGCCGATCGTCGTCTTCGACATGACGCAGCCGGGCAACATCGTTCGCGCCGTGCGCGGCGAGCCGATCGGTACGCTCATCGGGGCATGAGGTGACGCGATGACCCATCCCGAGCTGGTGGCCGCGGAGCCGAAGATGCAGCGCGCGGTCGAGGCGATGGAGCGCGACTTCGCCGGCATCCGCACCGGGCGCGCCTCGACCGCTCTCGTCGAGCGGATCCCGGTCGAGTACTACGGGACGCCGACGCCGCTCAAGCAGATCGCCGGCATCAGCACCCCGGACGCGCACCTGATCGTCATTCAGCCATGGGACCGATCCGTCCTGTCCGCGATCGAGAAGGCCATCACCAAGAGCGACATCGGCCTCACCCCCAACGTCGACGGCACGGTGGTGCGCCTCAACGTGCCGCCGCTCACCGAGGAGCGCCGCCGCGAGATGGTCAAGCAGGTGCGCAAGCGGGCGGAGGAGGCGCGCGTCGAGGTCCGCAACCACCGGCGCGAGGTGGCCGATCACCTCAAGCGCGAGCTGCGAGAGGGAAGCCTCTCGGAGGACGAGGAGCGGCGCGAGCTGGAGAGCCTGCAGCGCCTCACCGACCGGCATATCGACGCGGTCGAGCAGCGCAGTGAGCGCAAAGAAGCCGAAGTGATGGAGGTCTGAGGCGCTGCCGATCCGTGAGCGCCCGCGACATGTCGCGATCATCATGGATGGCAACCGCCGCTGGGCCGCCGCGCGGGGGCTGCCGGTCATCGCCGGTCACGTCCAGGGCGTGGAGGCGATTCGCCCCGTGGTCCGGATCGCGCCTGATCGCGGGATCGAGGTCCTGTCGCTGTACGTCTTCAGCCGCGAGAACTGGCGGCGGCCCGAGGACGAGGTGACCGGGCTCTTCGGCCTCATCGATGGTGCCGTGCGGCGCTACACCGACGAGCTGATCGAGGAAGGGATCAGCGTCCGCGTCATCGGCCGCCTGCACGAGGCGCCCGCCGACGTGCAGCGCTCGATCCGCGAGGCGGAGGAGCGCACCAGGGGTGGCAAGCGGATGGCCCTCAACATCGCCTTCAACTACTCGGGACGCGCCGAGGTGATCGACGCCGCCCGGGCGCTGGTCGCGTCCGGAATCGCCCCACAGGAGATCGACGAGGCGCTCTTCGAGGAGCGGCTCTACACCGCTGGCCAGCCAGACCCGGACCTGATCCTTCGCACCGGCGGGGAGCAGCGCACCAGCAATTTCCTGCTCTGGCAGGGCGCCTACGCCGAGCTCGTCTTCAGTGACACCCTCTGGCCGGACTTCCGCGAGGCCGATCTCGATACCGCCCTCGGGGAGTTCGCCCGTCGCCAGCGCCGCTACGGCGCCTGAGCCGATGCTCCGCACCAGGCTGATCACTGCGGTGATCCTGATCCCGGTCATCGTGGCGGTGGTCGTCTTCGGCGAGCCGTGGCTCTCGCTCCTGGTGGCCGTCGTCGTCTTCCTGGCCATGGCCGAGCTGATCGCCCTGCTCGATGCGAGCGGCTTCGAGCCACCGCAGGTGCTGGGACTGGCGGCCGGGCTGCTCGTCGCCGGCGCCGGCCTCATCTCGGCGAACCGGGTGCTGGTCAGCGGGCTGCTCGCCGACCTGCTGCGCGCCACCGACCCGCCGGGGCTGGCGATCGTCTCGTACGCGGCGGTAGTCCTCCTCCTCGCCGTTGTGGCCTTCACCCGTGCCGATCCGAAGCGCGGCTTCATGACGTGGGCCGGGACCTCGTTCGGCGTGGCCTACATCGGCCTCCTGGCGCCTTTCATCGCGGCGGTCGGACACCTGGCGCCATCGGGCGGCGCGGCGACCACCCAGCTGGGATGGCTCCACCTGCAATCCGGCGTGGCCTGGGTCCTCATGCTGCTGCTGGTGGTGTGGGGCTACGACACCGGCGCCTACCTGACCGGCCGCTGGCTGGGGCGCCGTAGGCTGATCGAGAACATCAGCCCCTCGAAGACGGTCGAGGGGCTCGCCGGCGGACTGCTGCTGGCCACGGTGGCGGCCGGCATCGGCTCGGCCCTGATCGGTCTGGAGGCCTGGCACCCGCTGGTGCTTGGGCCACTGATGGGCCTGGTGGCGCAGGCAGGCGACCTGGCCGAATCGATGCTGAAGCGGGCGGCGGGCCGCAAGGAGTCCGGCTTCCTGGTGCCCGGTCACGGGGGGATCCTGGATCGGATCGACTCGTTCCTCTTCGCCGCTCCGGTGCTGGTCGGCTACGCGCTGCTGGTCGCCGGATTCACGCTATGAGCGGTGTGGTGGTGCTCGGCTCGACCGGGTCGATCGGCCGCCAGACGCTCGAGGTCGTCGCGGCCCACCCGGATCGGTTCGAGGTGGTGGGGCTGGCCGCCGGGCGAGGCTCGGAGGGACTGGCGGACCAGCTCGCGGCCTGGCCGCAGGCCATGGGCTGGTGCGCCGACGGACGGCCCGCGGAGATCGAGCGCTCCCGATGGGCAGGAGGCGGGCTCGCCGAGCTGGCGAGCCTGGATGCCGCGGAGATCGTGGTGGTCGCCACCACCGGCATGGCGGCCCTTCCGGCGGTGCTCGTCGCGCTGGCTGCCGGCCGTCGGGTGGCGCTGGCCAACAAGGAGACGCTGGTGACCGGCGGCCACCTCGTGGTGGCGGAGCTGGATCGGCTCGGTGGGGATCCGCTCGATCGGCTGCGCCCGATCGACTCGGAGCACTCGGCGATCTGGCAATGCCTGCTCGGGGAACGCCTCGACTCGGTCACGCGTCTGGTCCTGACAGCCTCTGGCGGCCCGTTCCGCGATCGTCCAGCGGCCGAGCTGGCGGCCGTGACCCCCGCGGAGGCCCTTGCACACCCCACCTGGCGAATGGGACCCAAGATCACGATCGACTCGGCGACCCTGGTCAACAAGGCCTTCGAGGCGATCGAGGCCAGATGGCTCTACCGGTTGCCCTACGATAGTGGCTCCTACAAGGCCCAGCTGGGGCTGCCCGATATGCGCCTCCCGATCCAGTACGCGCTCACCTACCCGGAGCGCGTGCCCTCACCGGCGCGGCACTCGTCACCCGAGGAGTGGGGGAGCCTGGATTTCGGCCCACTCGAGCAAGGCCAGTTCCCCGCCCATGACACGGTCCGCCAGGCAGCGGCCGCCGGTGGCAACCGCGGGACGATCCTGAACGCCGCCGATGAGATCGCGGTGGCCGCCTTCCTGGCCGGCGCGATTCCCTTTCTGCGCATTGGCGAGGTCATTGGCGAGTCGGTTGAACGCTGGGCCGACGGCACCGAGCCGGCCCTGGAGCAGGTCATCGCCCTCGACGCCGAGATCCGATCCACGCTCAGCGCCGATCTGGGGCTGGGTGGCGTGGCGTGACCGAGGTCATCGGCACGATCCTGGCCTTCCTGGCGGTCCTGGTCGTCCTGATCCTGGTGCACGAGCTCGGCCACTTCATCGCCGCCAAGCGCGCGGGGATCACCGTCCAGGAGTTCGGCATCGGCTTCCCGCCCCGCATCTGGTCGGTCGTCTGGCACGGGACACGCTACTCGGTCAACGCAATCCCGCTGGGTGGCTTCGTGAAGATGCTCGGCGAGGACGGCGAGGTCGAGGCCGAGAAGATGCGGCAGCGCGGCCTCTCCGAGGCGGCCGTGGACAAGGCGATGGCCGGCGCCTTCAACCGCAAGCCGGTCTGGGTGCGCTTCCTGGTGCTCCTCGCCGGCGTGGTCATGAACTTCCTGCTGGCCACCGTCCTCTTCGCCGTGGCCTTCAGCTTGCCGGAGCCGGTGGCGGTGACGCCGGTGAGAGTGATCTCAATCCAGGACAACAGCCCAGCCGCCGAGGCCCTTCTGGTCGGAGACCGAATCATCGGCGCCGATGGCAAGCGGTTCTCGCGCTCCAAGCCACTGATCGATTACATCGCCAGTCGCGCCGGTCATCCCGTCACCCTGAACCTGGCGCGCAAGGGCATGCCGCTGAATGTGTCGGTCACTCCGCGTCACCTCAGCGACGAGCAGCGCGCGGAGGGGTTGGGTGCCGTCGGCTTTGGGCTCCGTTCGACGATCGCGCTTGCCCCAGCGCGCGCCTCAGGCCCGATCGCTGCTGTGCAGCAGGGGATCGCCGAAACCGCGACCATCGCCGCGCAGATCCCGTCCGGACTGGGCCGCGCCCTGGCCGGCCTGCTGGGGCTGGCACCGAACGAGGGCGGGGCGATGGGACCGATCGGAATTGCCCAGGTGACCGGCGAGGTCCTGCAGGAGCCGCTCTACACGCAGCTCTACTGGGTCGGGCTTCTCTCGGTCAACCTGGCGGTGCTCAACATCCTGCCCTTCCCGCCCCTCGACGGTGGGCGGCTGGCGGTGGTCGGCATCGAGGCGCTCCGTCGCCGGCGTCTCTCGGCACGGCGTGAGGCGCTCATCTACTTCACCGGCTTCATGGTCCTCATGGCGCTCGTGATCCTGATCACCATCCAGGACATCGGCAGGCTGCCGGGCGTCTGATCCGGGGGACCGCCACCTTTGGCGTGAGCACGGCTGGCTGGTATACTTCGACACGGTTTCGCCGACCGTGAGCGGACCAAATCGATATTGATTCCTGAGCAACGTGGGTCGGTTCGCCAGTCCCACGTTTTTGTTTCGCCCGCGAGCGAGGTGAGGGTTGTGAACCGAGACTTCATTGGAGCACTGCTCCAGCTGAACGCCGAGAAGGGCGTTCCGCAGGAGGTCCTGATCCAGACCCTCGAGCAGGCGATCGAATCGGCCTACCGCCGCAATGCCGATGCGCCCGAGAACGTGGTCGTGCGCGTGGACCCGGAGTCCGGCCAGATCAGCGTCTTCCGCGAGTACGAAGTGATGGCCACCTCTGACGAGGTGGAGGACCCCGAGCTCCAGATGCTGGTGGCCGATGCCCAGAAGATCGATCCGGCCACCGGGGTCGGTGGCAGGGTGCGGGTACCCGAGAACGTGACCCAGGCCCAGCTCGGCCGTATCGCGGCCCAGACCGCGGCGCAGGTCTACCGCCAGCGCCTGCGCGAGGCCGAGCGTGACGTGGTCTACGGCCAGTACGTGAGCCGCGAGGGCGAGATCATGACCGGGGTGGTGCATCGCACCACCGACCAGGCGGTCGTGCTCGACATGGGCAAGGGGGTCGAGGCGGTGCTGGCGGTGAGCGAGCAGCTCCCCGGCGAGCACTACCGGATCGGGCAGCACCTGAAGGTCTACGTCCTGGAGGTGCGCCGCACCACCCGCGGCCCGGTGCTGGTGGTGAGTCGCACCCATCGCGGCTTCCTGCGCCGCCTGATGGAGATGGAGATCCCCGAGATCTACAACGGGACAGTGGTCATCCGCGGCATCGCCCGCGAGGCCGGCAGCCGCTCGAAGGTGGCCGTCGAGAGCCGCCAGCCTGGCGTCGACGCCAAGGGAGCGGCGGTCGGGCAGCGCGGGGCGCGGATCCAGGCGATCGTGGCCGAGCTGAACGGCGAGAAGGTCGACGTGGTGCTCTGGAACGAGGACCCCAGCCAGTTCGTGGCCGAGGCGCTCTCTCCGGCCGAGGTGCTCAACGTCCGAATCGACGAAGAGCACAAGATCGCCAATGTCGTGGTACCGGAGCGCCAGCTCTCGCTGGCCATCGGCAAGGAGGGGCAGAACGCCCGCCTGGCGGCGAAGCTGACCGGGTGGCGGATCGACATCCGCTCCGATGCCGGGGTGGCGACCGCCGCTGCCGCACATGGCAGCCCGCCCGACGAAGGCGTGGCGAGCCAGGAGGTGCCGGCCGATGCCGAAACGACATCCTGACCATCAGCCGCTGCGCAGCTGCGCGGTCTGCCGCTCCGTGCATCCGAAGCGGGAGATGACGCGCCTCGTGCGCCGCGCCGATGGATCGGTCTCGGTCGATCCCAGCGGCAAGGCGGCGGGACGCGGCACCTACCTGTGTGACGATCCTGCCTGCCATGAGCCGGCTCGTCTGGCCGACGGCGTGCGGCGCACGCTCGACGTGGCGGTCGAGCCCGATGCGCTCATTGCCGAGGTGACACATGCCTCCGCGTAGGTACATGCCGCGTCGCGGGCCGCGACCGCCGCGCAAGCGGAACGGTCCGGCGAGCGGCGCTGCCACTCTCGAGCCGGGGACCATCCCGGTCCGCACCGGCGGACCGGTCGAGCTGCCGTCTCCGGTGAGCGTCACCGACCTGGCTGATGCACTGGGCGTCAGCCACGCGGACGTCATCAAGGAGCTGATCCGCAACGGGATATTCGCCACCATCAACCAGTCGATCGACTTCGACACCGCCTCCCTGGTGGCCGGTGAGCTCGGCTTCGAGACGGTGGAGCGCGGCGTTGCCGAGCGTGCGGCCGCCGAAGCGGCCTCGCAGCAGGAGATCATCGCCCCCGGCGCGGAGGGCGAGGGAAGCGGCAAGCGGGTCCTCTTCACCGAGGAGGATGGAGGCGACCTGGTCGCACGCGCCCCGATCGTGACGATCATGGGTCACGTCGACCACGGCAAGACGAGCCTCCTGGATGCGATCCGCAGCACCGCCGTCGCCGCGGGGGAGCGGGGTGGGATCACCCAGCACATCGGCGCCTCGGAGGCCGAGCACAACGGCAAGCGGATCGTCTTCCTCGACACCCCCGGCCACGAGGCGTTCACCGCCATGCGGGCGCGCGGGGCCCAGGTGACCGACATCGCCATCATCGTGGTCGCCGCCGACGACGGGGTGATGCCGCAGACCAAGGAGGCGATCGACCACGTGCGAGCCGCACGCGTGCCGATGATCGTGGCCATCAACAAGATCGACAAGCCCGATGCCAACCCGGACCGGGTGAAGCAGGAGCTTGCCGACAACAAGGTGCTCATCGAAGAGTACGGCGGTGACGTGATCGCCGTGCCGGTGAGTGCCAAGCAGCAGACAGGCCTGGACGACCTGCTGGAGATGGTCCTGCTCGTCGCCGACCTGCAGGACCTGAAGGCCAACCCGAACCGCCCCGCGATCGGCACCATCATCGAATCCAAGGTCGAGAAGGGACGCGGCAACGTGGCCACCGTGCTCGTACAGACCGGGACGTTGCATGTCGGCGACATCGTGGCCGTGGGACGCACCTCGGGGCGCGTGCGCGCCCTGCAGAACGCCGCGGGGAAGCGGGTCAAGGTCGCCGAGCCGGCGACCGCGGTCGAGATCATCGGCCTGGGCGGCCTGCCCGAGGCCGGGGACATCCTGCGGGTCGTGCCCGACGAGAAGACGGCGCGCGAGATGGCCGAGACGACAGCGCGAGCAGCCACCACCGGCGACGGGAAGACGGCCACCACCCTCGAGGACATCAGCGCCCAGATCCAGGCGGCCGAGGTCAAGGAGCTGCGGGTCGTCCTCAAGACCGACGTCCAGGGCTCGCTCGGGGCGATTCGCCACGCGCTCGAGCGCCTCAACACCGCCGAGGTGCGGATCAACATCCTCCGTGAAGGAGCAGGCGACATCAACGAGTCCGATGTCCTGCTCGCTTCGGCTTCCGACGCGGTGGTCATCGGCTTCAACACCAAGCTCGATCCGGGGGCGCAGCGCTCGATGGAGGCATCCGGCGTCGACGTGCGGATCTATGACGTCATCTACAAGCTGACCGACGACCTGGGCGCCGCGCTCCAGGGAATGCTGGCCCCGAAGATGGTCGAGCAGATCGAGGGGCACGCCGAGGTGCGCCTCGTGATCAAGGCCGGCAAGGCCGGGAACGTGGCCGGCTCATACGTGATCGATGGACGGATCGTGCGTGGCGCGCCGGTCCGCCTCTTCCGCGCCGGCCAGGTGATCGCCGAGGCCCGGGTCGAGTCGCTCAAGCGCTTCAAGGACGACGTGCGCGAGGTGGCGACCGGGTTCGAGTGCGGGATCGGGCTCGGCGGTGTTGATATCGCCGAGGGCGACCTGATCGAGTGCTACCAGCTCGTCGCCGAGTCGGCCTGAGCCGAGGGCCGATGAGCCAGCGCACCGATCGCCTTGACAGCCAGCTCCAGCAGGAGCTGATGGGCCTGCTGCAGCGTGAGATGAAGGACCCGCGGATCGGCTTTGCCACCATCACTCGGGTCGAGACCGCCCGCGACCTGGGCCATGCCCGGGTGTGGGTGAGTGTCTATGGCAGCGACGAGGAGCGGCACCGATCGCTCTCCGCCCTGCGCGCGGCCGCCCCCTGGCTCCGCCGCCGGCTCGGCGAGCTGCTCAAGCTGCGCCACGTTCCGGAGCTGACCGTCAAGCTCGACGAGTCGATCGCCTCCGGCGACAAGGTGCTGCGCATCCTGCACGAGCTCGACATCCCGGAGGGGGACTAGGTGCAGGAGGTCGCCGCGCTGCTGCGCTCGGCAGAGCGGATCTCGGCCTTCTGCCACGAGAACCCGGACGCCGACACGTTGGGTGCTGCGCTGGCGGTCAGCATCGCCGCCGAGCGGCTCGGCAAGCAGGCGGAGGTGGTGAGCAGCGATCCGCCACCCCCTGGGCTCGCTTTCCTTCCACGCATCGACACGGTGCGGAGTACGCCGGCCCTTGAACCTGACGTTGCGGTGGTGGTGGACTCTGGGGAGATGCACCGCATCGGGGCCGTCCTGACCACGCACGCGGACTGGTTCGAGCGCGCGCGGGTGGCCAACATCGACCACCACGTGAGCAATCCCGGGTATGGCGCGGCCAGCTGGATCGACGCATCCGCAGCGGCCACCTGCGAGATGATCTCGCTGCTGCTGCCGGAGCTCGGCGTCCAGATCGACGCGGAGCTGGCCACGGTCCTGATGACGGGCATCGTGCAGGACACGCACACCTTCGCTCATCCCAACACCACGCCGCGCACCCTGCGGGTGGCAGCGACCCTGCTCGAGGCCGGGGCCCCGCTGTCCGCGATCAACCGCGCCATCTACGCCGACAAGCCGTTCAGCACCCTGGCGCTCTGGGGCCAGATCCTGGCCGGCTGCCAGCAGCAGCATGACGGGCGCATCGTGCACGCCTCGATGACCACTGCCATGCTGGCGGCGACAGGGGAGCAGCCGACCGCATCGGAGGGTTTCGTCGACCTCCTCGGGTCGACCAGGGACGCCGACGTGACGATCTTCCTCAAGGAGGTCTCGCCGACCGAGACCCGGATCAGCCTGCGAACCAGCGCCCGGGCCGATGCGGTGGCGATCGCCTCCGAGTTCGGGGGCGGGGGTCACGTGCGCGCGGCGGGCTGCACGGTCGGCGCGCCGCTCGATGAGGCGCGCACCGTCGTCCTGGCAGCGGCGGAGCGCGAGCTGGCGCGGAGCGATGCTGGGGGTCGTTAACCTCGACAAGCCGGTCGGTCCGACCTCCCACGACATGGTTGGGTTGATGCGGCGGCTGACCGGGACGCGGCGGATCGGCCACGCGGGGACGCTGGATCCGCTGGCCTCCGGCGTGCTGCCGATCCTGGTGGGCGCCGCGACCCGCTTTTCGCAAGAGCTGACGGGAGGCCCCAAGCGCTACGAAGCCGTTGTCCGTCTCGGCCAGCGCTCCCTGACCGATGACGCGCAGGGCCCCCTTGGTGCGGGGGGTCCGGTGCCGAGCGAGGATCAGCTCGAGCCCGCCCTGGCGACCTTCGTGCGCACCTTCGACCAGCTCCCGCCGGCCTTCTCGGCGCGGAAGCAGGACGGCCGGACCGCGTACGGCAGCGCGCGCGCCGGCAGGCCGCTCGAGCTGAGCGCGCGAAGCGTCACAGTCCACGCCATCGACCTGCTGGGGGTCGAGCGCGGAGATGGCTGGCTCGACCTGCTCCTGGACATTCGCTGCGGCCCGGGGACCTACATCCGGGCCATCGCTCGCGACCTCGGGGAGTCGCTCGGTTCCGGCGGTCATCTGCACGCCCTGCGGCGGACCGAGGCCGCCGGGCTGAAGGCGGCCGAGGCGCACTCGCCCGAGCAGCTCGAGGCGATCTCCCTCGAGGGCCGCCTTGCGGAGGCTCTCATCCCGGCGGCTGCTCTCCTGCCGTTGCCGCACGTGGTGCTCGACGCCGCCGGTGGTTCGCGATTCGCGCACGGCTCGGTGGTGGAGGTGGCCTCCCACGAGGAGGGGCGTCGCGCGGTCTTCATGGCGGGCGAGCTGCTCGGGATCGGAACGCTGCGTGACGGGATGCTCCAGCCCGAGAAGGTGATCGCTCCGCAGGGCGCAGCATGACGGAAGCCGTCCGCCGCTACCTCCTCGAAGAGCTGCCGCAGATCGGCCCGGCGGTGGTGACGATGGGCGTCTTCGACGGGCTGCATGTCGGGCATGCCGCCGTCATGGCCGCCACCCGGGCGGCCGCGGAGGCCTTTGGCGCGGAGAGTGTGGCGCTCGTCTTCGACCCGCATCCGGACGAGGTCCTCAAGCCGGGGACGCGGGTCGAGCGGCTCACGCCGGTCGGCGAGACCCTGGCGCGTATCGAGGCAGTGGGGATCGACCATCCGCTGGCCATCCAATTCGACGATGAGCTGCGCAAGCTGAGCGCCGAGGAGTTCCTGGCCGCCCTCGAGCCGTCGCTCCAGCTGCGCGCGCTGGTGATGTCCGAGGAGAGCGCCTTCGGCCGCGCGAGAGGCGGCACCGTGGACCACATGCGCCAGGTCGGGGAGGAGCGGGGCTTCAAGGTCGTTACCGTGCCAGAGGTCGACGACGAGCGGCAGATCGTCTCGTCGAACCGGATTCGGATGACGATCGCGGCCGGCGACCTGGAGGCAGCCGCGCGCATGGGCGTGCGGCCGTACCTGGAGGGGACCGTGGTCGAGGGCGACCACCGGGGCCTCCAGCTCGGCTACCCGACGGCGAACCTGGCGTTCGAATACACTCCAGCCCTTCCCTCTCTGGGCATCTATGCCGGCGTGGCGGCCGACCCCGAGCGGGCCGTGGGACCCAACCATCCGGCCCTGGTCAGCATCGGCATCCGTCCAACCTTCCATCCCGATGGCCACGTCCTGGGCGAGGTGCACCTCCTCGACTGGAACGGCGACCTGTACGGGACGCGCCTGGCGGTGGAGCTCACCATTCGTCTGCGCGACGAGCGGAAATTCGACTCAGTGCCCGAGCTCGTGAAGCAGATGCAACACGACGAGCGGGAGGCGCGCGTCGCCCTCGGCATCGGCTGAGCGAGGGCTCCGTCCGGGCGGCGCCGGGATCGGTCTGTTACCATTCGCGGCGACTGTGGAAAGAACTGTGGAGGAATACGTGCCGCTCGCCAAGGACGTGAAGAGCGCAATCATTGATGACTACGCCGCGCACGACGGCGATTCCGGCTCACCCGAAGTGCAGATTGCGCTCCTGACCGAGCGGATCAAGTCGCTCACCGAGCATCTGCGCGCATATCAGAACGACAACCACTCGCGGCGCGGCCTGCTCAAGCTCGTCGGCCAGCGCCGGCGCCTGCTGGCGTACCTGGTCCGCAACGACGTGGACCGCTACCGCGCGGTGATCGGTCGCCTGGGCCTGCGCCGCTAACGACAGAGCCGCCAACGAAGAACCCCGTTCGCCCCGTGACCTCAGGATCAGGATCGATCGGGGAAGGGCACCTCCGGCCGCGACGTCCCGGCCGGATCTCAAGCGCCACAAGCGCCAATCAACCACTCGCCTGCCGCGTCGCCGCACGCCGCCCGTCACCTCGCTGAGCGCGAGGGGCCAGGAGCCGAGCGCACACGACGCCAGGCACCAAGCAACATCTGGAGGAACCAGTGGCAATCAAGGTAGAGGCCGAAATCGGCGGCCAGCCCTTCTCACTCGAGGCGGGCAAGCTCGCCGAACAGGCCGATGGCGCGGTCCTCGTCCGTTATGGCGACACCGTGCTGCTGGCGACCGCCGTCGCCAGCGACCCCCGCGAGGGGATCGACTTCTTCCCGCTCACCGTCGACTACGAGGAGCGGATGTACGCCGCAGGCAAGATCCCCGGCGGCTTCATCAAGCGCGAATCGCGCCCCTCTGAGGCGGCCGTCCTGGCCATGCGCCTCACCGA
>VBJX01000038.1:33603-41017 GCA_005879775.1 Chloroflexota bacterium | reverse complement strand
GCCGTCCGAGGAGCTGGCGGGCGATGATCAGCGCGTGTTGCAGGTTCGTCCCGTATTCGAACTCGTACGGCGAGAGGGTCGCGATCGCCTCCGGCTTGATCTGGCGGGCGTAATACGCGAAGCCGACCACGTAGAGACGGTCACGCGGGTACTTCGTGTGGATCAGCGTGTGCAGGGCCATCGCCACCCGCTTGGCGGCGGTCGAGCAGCCGCGCAGCAGCATCGAGCGGCTCATGTCGAGAAGCAGGACGGTCGAACTGAGGGTCGTCTCCTCCGAGCGATGCACCTCGAAGTCGTCGGGAGCGATCCGCATCGGCGTCCCGGGCCCATTGCGAGCCATCGAGTTGAAGAGGGTCCGGTTGAGGTCGACGGAGAACTGGTCGCCATGCTCGTAGGCCTTCGTCTCGTCGGTCAGCTCCCCGCCGCTCCCCGATGAGGCCAGCGGGTGCCCGCCAAGCGACTCACGTCGCAGCCGGCTGAAGATGTCGGTCAGCGCCCGCATCCCCAGCTTGCGCGCGGCCCGTGGGGTGAGCTCCAGCCGCCCACCGTCGCGCTCCAGGTAGCCGGCCTCCTCGAGCGCGCGGGTCAGCGCGCGCAGCTGCTCGAGGTCATCGGTCGCCTCGTCGCCGGCCAGGTCGCGCAGCGCGGCCTCGTCGATCCGCTCCAGCGCGTCGGGGTCGCGGGCCCCCAGGAGCTCCTCCTCCATGGCGTCGAAGCTCTGCTGCCGATCGATGGCCGCCAGCGCATCGGGCAGCCCAAGCGGCTCGTCCCCGCTGAACGGGTACGGCTCGCCGAATGGTTGCCCGGGCCGGAGGGTCTGCAGGTTGCCGGCCAGGCGCGCCATGTCCCAGCGCAGCCGGTCGTCACGCAGCAGGTCGTCCATCATCTGCCGCAGCTCGGCGCGCATCTCCGGGCTCATCGACGCCATCAGCGAGGCCACCTGAGAGGCCTGGCGATGCAGGTGATCGATCAGCTCCTCGACGTTCGAGATGCCCGGCGGGAAATAGTTGCCGTGGCGGGCCATGAAGGCGTCAAATTCGGCACGGGTGTCCGAGCCCGATGCGTGCTTCTCGAGCAGCGCGTTCAGGTCCTTCACCATCGCCCGCACGCCATCGAGATCCTCGGGGGTGATCCCGGCGACCCCCTCCTTGAGCCCGCTGAAGTAGGTCTGCAGGAGCTGCTTGCGCAGCTCGTCGGTCAGCTCGTTGAAGGCGTCGCGGGCGCCGGGATCCATGAATTCGTAGTCGCGCAGCGCCCCCAGCCGGCCCGCCAGGTCCGGGGGCAGCGCGTCCAGCCGATCCCGCCGCTGCTGGGCAGCCCGATGCAGGACCTGTTCGGCCATCCTGGCCTGGTCCTGCGCCTCGCCGGGCGGCGCATCGAGCGCCTGCTGCTCCGCGTCGTGCACGCGCCGCTCGATCCCGGCCCGCTCCTGCTCGATGATGCGGGCCAGGCGCTCGCCCACCTCATCCAGCACGCCGTCGAGATGCGCTCGCGACAGCTCCGCCGCCCGACGCTCGCGCAGCTGCTCCAGGATGCGTCGCAGGCCTGGGACGTCGCCGCCCCGCGTCCCGCGCATCCCGCGCTGCATCAGGCGCTGAAGCGCCCGACGGATGTCGCCCTCGGCCAGGATGTCGTCGCTCAACGCCTCCAGGACGTCATCGGCATCGAACGGTGGCAGGGTCTGGGTGCCGTCCCAACGCGAATAGCGGATCAGCGTCACGGCATGATCGCTCGGAACGGGCTCACGCTGCCGCCCGGTTGGGTGTCAGGCACCTTCGTGCAGCACGTAGCGCCCTGAGGGCGGCCATCCGGCCCTCCGACGCCCGCGAGCGTGTCCACTCAACGTGCATAGCGCACCGCCGAACCCCGCCGCTCCTTGTTGAGCCGGCGGTTGAGGTGCAATCCCTCGAGCACGAACTCGACGCCGCTGGCGACGCCAGCCGGCGACTCGCCAACGACCAGCCGGCCGACAGCCCGACCCAGCTCGGGGAGGGCGCCCACCAGCCGCTCATGGGCCGCTGAGGGAACGGACTCGCCAACCTCGGCGTCCTCGCCGCTCTCGAAGCGCTCGACGAGCGGGACCAGCTCGGAAAGCGCGAAGTGGCGGTTGAAGACATTGACGACCGCGCGCTGCACGAGCTTCTCGATCACCTTCTCCTCGCGCGTCTCGTCGCCCAGGGTCTCCAGCTCGATCTTGCCGGCCGTCGAGGCGACCACCGCCCCCAGGTCGCTGATGCGCGGCGCGGCAACGGGCTCGCCAAGCCGCACGGCCCGCTTGAGGGCTGCGGCAAGCAGGGTCTCGTGGTTGGCGATCGAGACCCGCACCGAGACCCCGGAACGCTGCGACACCTCCGACGAGCGCCGGGCGAGCTGCGAGAGCTCGGCCACGATCTCCTTCATGAAGCCGGGCACCTGGACGGGGACCGAGGCGGCGGTCTCGTCGTCGAAGGCGAGCCACTCCGCCTCCATGATCGAGATCTCCGTCTCGGCGTCCTCGGGATAGTGGGTCCGGATCTGGGCTCCGAATCGGTCCTTGAGCGGGGTGATGATCCGGCCACGCGACGTGTAGTCCTCCGGGTTGGCCGATGCGACCACGAAGAGGTCCAGGCTGAGGCGCACCTTGTAGCCGCGGATCTGGACGTCCCGCTCCTCCATCAGGTTGAGGAGCCCCACCTGGATCCGCTCGGCCAGGTCCGGCAGCTCGTTGAGGGCGAAGATCCCCCGATTCGTGCGCGGCAGCAGGCCGTAGTGGATCGTGAGCTCGTCGGACAGGTAGCGTCCCTCGGCCACCTTGACCGGGTCGACCTCGCCGACCAGGTCGGCAATGCTGATGTCCGGGGTGGCGAGCTTCTCGCCGTAGCGATCTTCGCGCGCCATCCAGGCCAGGGGAGTCTCGTCGCCCAGCTCGGCGACGAGGGCACGCGCGAATGGACTGGCCGGGCGCAGTGGGTCGTCATGCAGCTCCGCCCCCGCCACTACCGGGATCCAGGCGTCGAGGAGGCCCACCAGCGAGCGTGCGATCCGGCTCTTGGCCTGGCCCCGCTCCCCGAGCAGGATCAGGTCCTGCCCGGCCAGGATGGCGTTCTCGATCTGGGGGAGGACCGTGTCGTCGTAGCCGATGATCCCCGGCAGCAGGGTCTCCTCACGTCGCAGCTTGCCAACGAGGTTGGCGCGCATCTCCTCCTTGACGGTCCTGGGCCGATAGCCCGATGCGCGCAGCTCACCGAGGGTGGCGATGGCGGGGCGGTCAGGGAGATGGGTCACGCACTCGCTCCTTCGGGGATGGGCAGGGACGGATAGCCAGCGACGGCGGCCGCCACGGGTGCAGGATCGCAGATGCCTCGCTCCAGCAGCGCGGCCAGGAACGCGGATCGCTCCGCCAGCTCCGCCTCGAGGGCCGCGGGGGCCAGCCCGAGCGACGAGGCCAGCACGGCGTAGGCGGCGGGATCGTGGATGAGTGGCCGCGTCCGGCGGCCCCCATCCCCGGATAGGAGCGGCGGCACCGGGTCGCGCTGCGCCCCCGAGAGGCTGGGCGAGCGACCGCCGTCGATCGCTGCCAGGCGCACCGGCACCAGGCTGCCCGCCTTATCGGTCCGCAGGTGCCAGGCCTCCTCCACGCGACGGTACATCCCGCCGGGGGTGCGGTAGGCCGAGTACTGCAGGTACAGAGTCAGCCCGGCCAGGTCGGCGTCACCCACCCGCAGCTGGCCGCGCAGAAGGCTGAGCGCCTCATCGAGGGTGTCGGCGTGCATCGTGGCTCCCAGGCCGTACCCGCGCCCGGCGAGCTGCAGGGCGAATCGTGCATTCCGGCCCCAGACGTAGATCGGCAGGTGATCGGAGAGCTCATTGATGAGCAGGTAGCCTCGTTCGGGCCCGATCTCATCGGCCCAGGCTGTCTCCTCGCGCCAGCCGCTCAGGAAGACGCCGGTCGTCTCATCGGGCAGGAAGTCAACCAGGGCTGAGAGGGTGGTCGTCTTGCCGGCCATCGGCGCCTCGGAGGCCAGCATCACGCTTCTCCGGCGGCTGACCACCGCCCACAGGGTCGCCATCAGTCGCGCGTCCAGGCTGCCGCTCTCCACCAGCTCGACCGCGCTCATCGGGCGGGGCAGCGTCCAGTGGTAGCCCCACCAGCCCTCGGGGAAGCGGGCATACCAGGCGTCGAGCGCGGGGTCCATCGGTGGGCGCCACGGTACGCTGCGCGGGAGTTCCCGTGCAACAGGACGTCCGTCGCGGCCCGGTATCATGCCGACACCATGACCGATGCCGATCCAGGCGCCTACGCGCCTCCCGACAGCTCCGGGTCCTACGCCCCCCAGCCGATGCTTCGGGGCGAGAAGGTCTGGCTGCGCCCCGTCGAGCCCTCGGAGCTGGCCGAGGGCGTCGAGAAGGTCAATGACGCGACCATCGCCCACTTCGCCGGCTTCAAATCACCGATCACCCGCGCAGGTGCCGACCGCTTCGGGCAGAAGCTCGTCGACGAGCCCGGACGCACGCCGAGCTGGCTCATCTTCAACATCATCCCGCTCGGCGATCAGAAGGGCATCGGCACGGTCGGTTTTCGCGACATCGACCACCTCAACGGCAGTGCCGAGCTGACGATCCTGCTCGATGACCGTCGCCTGCTGGGCAAGGGCTATGGCACCGATGCGGTCAACGTCCTGTGCGATTTCGGCTTTGGCGAGCTGCGCCTGGAGCGGATCTTCCTGCGGGTCTTCGACTACAACGCGCGCGCCATCCGCTCGTACGAGAAGGCCGGCTTCCGGACCGATGCGCTCACCCGCAGGTCTCGCTTCCACCGCGGCGTTCACCACGACGTGGTGGTCATGTCGATCCTGCGCGACGACTGGCTGGCGCTTCCGCGACCCAAGAGCTGGGACCTCGCCGGACCGTAGAGGACTGGTCGAGACAGGTTGCGAAAATGGGGTCGCATTGCGTCGAGCCGTGGTGCTAGTGTTCGGCTGCTCGCTTCGGCGACTGTTCGGGGTCGCGCTAACGTGGCGGGCAGCAGGAGGTTCGGCAACGGCGATTCCGATGTCGTCCCGCGCAGGACCTTTGCTGGGGACCACTGGATAGGCGGCGAGGTTAGGAACTCGCCTTCCCGAGCGCGGCGGCTCACGAGTCTGACCCGATCGCGACCGCTCCCGGCAACGGCTAGCGAGTCCACATCGGGGATCACTGCAGAGGAACGCGCCAACGCGCAATGGATCAACAGTCGGGTCCGGCAACCTCCGCCTTTGGCGGGGAACCTACCGACTGGACCAGCCTAGGGTCGTGGTTTCGGCGGCCTGGGAACCGCTGGGCGGTCCTTACGTGAGGGATCGCTGAACCAGGTCGGGGCGCAGGTGCCGGGCTTCTCGTCTTCCTGAAGTCGAGCGGATCGGTTGCTGGCAAGCCGGCTGCGACGTAGGTGGCGTCCGTTCGTCTGGGCTTACACGCTCACGACCGACTGGCGCAACTGATGTGGGGTCTGCGAGTCCATTGCGAGAGGACGCCAGGCCCCATCGTCGTGCTCGGGGTGCCGTGGATGAAGACGATCGTGCGTGCCATCACGGGCATCCTACCGGTAGGCTGTGCGCGTGACGAAGATCGGCTACGCGGCCATGCTCGAGCAATTCCACCCGACCGACCTGCTCGAATGGTGTCCCCAGGCCGAGGCGGCCGGCTTCACGGCCGGCTTTATGGTCAGCGAGCATTTTCACCCGTGGACCCCGCACCAGGGACAGAGCGCCTTCGCGTTCGCCTTTGTGGGAGCCCTGGGCCAGCGGACCAGCCTGCCGATCGGCTGCGGGGTCACCTGTCCTGGCTTCCGCTACCACCCCGCGGTGGTGGCGCACGCCGCAGCGACGCTCGGCGCCATGTACCCGGGCCGATTCTGGCTTGGGCTGGGGGCCGGAGAGGCCCTCAATGAGCACGTGATCGGCGGCGAGTGGCCGGAGATCGGGATCCGCAGCGCCATGCTGTTCGAGGCGATTGAGGTCATCAACAAGCTCTTCACGGGCAACGTCGTCAAGCACGACGGCGAGTATTTCACGCTGGAGTCGGCCAAGCTCTACACCCGCCCTGAGCAGCCGGTGCCAATCTATGTGGCCACTGCCGGCCCGATCAACGCCAAAAGGACCGGCAAATACGCCGACGGGATCATCACCGTGGGCGCCGCCGACGAGAAGATCGAGATGCTGTGGGCCAAGTTCGCCGATGGTGCCCGCGAGTCGGGCAAGGATCCGGACGCCATGCCGAAGCTGCTCCAGATCCACGTCTCCTGGGCCGAATCCCAGGCCGACGCCGAGGCGCAGGCGGTCAGCGAGTGGCCAAATGGCGGCATGGCGTTCCCCAAGCAGGACATCCGCAACCCGGAGGACTTCGCGAACATCGCCAAGCTGGTGCGGCCCGAGCATTTCACCAACCGGGTCCTGATCAGCGCCGATCTCGAGGAGCACGCTGCTCATCTCCAGAAGTTCGTCGATATGGGCTTTGACCAGATCTACGTTCACAACGTGGGTCGCAACCAGGCGGAGTTCATCGCGGCCTTCGGGGACAAGGTCCTCCCGCAGCTCCGCCTGGGCTGAGCCCGATGCCCGCGCTGGAGCCCGACGAGGCTCGCCGGCGCTTTGCGGCGGCTCGTGTCGCTCGGCTGGCCACCATCGCGCCCGATGGCCGTCCGCATCTGGTCCCGATCACGTTCGCGGTCGAGGGGGACCGAATCTACTCGATCGTGGATGACGTGAAGCCGAAGTCCAGCCAATCACTCGCGCGTGTGCGGAACATCGTTGCGAACCCCCGAGTGTCGCTGCTCGCCGACGAGTACAGCGACAATTGGCAGCGACTCTGGTGGGTGCGCGCCGACGGTACCGCGACGATCGCCCCGGGTGGGCCCGAGCGGGAGCGCGCCATTGGTCTCCTGCAGTCCAGGTATCCACCGTATCGCGGTGCTGGCCTTGAGTCTGGCCCGGCGTTGATCGTCGAGGTCGAGCGCTGGATCGGCTGGTCCGCTCGGAGCTAGGTGACCTGCGCAACGATTGCGGTGCCGCGCGTCAACCTTGCGTCTGGCTGCAAGGTCGGTCGCAAGGTTGAGGCGGTATACCTACGCCGTGATCGTGCTCAGGCTCAGCTGCGCGACCGTCTGGGTCGACGTCCGCCTGCGCGAAATCGGGGGGCGCTGGATCGCATCAGCCGATACGCCGGATGGACCGAGCCTCGGCCTGGGACATGGGGCCGTCGAGGCGATCGAGGAAGCACTGCAGCCCTTCGAGGGGATCGTCGACGAGCTCATGGCGAGCCTGGCCGACAGCCCGCTCACCTGGCCCTGACGCTTCGCTACTCGGCTGCCTCCCAGATAGAAGCGATCCCCTGCCCGACCCCAATGCACATGGTCGCCAGGCCGTACCGGGCACCGCGGCGGCGCATCTCGTGAAGC
>VBJX01000038.1:9710-33597 GCA_005879775.1 Chloroflexota bacterium | reverse complement strand
CTGATGCGCCGAGCGGATGCCCGATGGCAATGGCCCCGCCGTTGACGTTCACCTTCTCTTCGTCCAGCCCGAGCTCGCGCATGACCGGCAATGCCTGGGCGGCGAAGGCCTCGTTGAGCTCGACCAGGTCCATCTCGCCTACTGACAGCCCGGCGCGGTCGAGCGCCTTGCGCGAGGCGGGAATCGGGCCCAGTCCCATGGTCGCTGGATCGACGCCGGCCACGGCGCTGGCGACCATGCGCGCCATGGGGCGCAGGCGCAGCTCGCGGGCCCGAGCCTCCGACGTCACAAGCAGAGCCGCTGCGCCGTCGTTGATGCCCGACGAGTTGCCAGCGGTGACCGATCCGGATGCATCGCGTTTGAATGCCGGCTTCAGGGCCGCAAGCGCCTCGAGGGTCGTGTCCGGGCGGGGCGGCTCGTCGACGTCGACGGTCGTGGTGGCGCCCTTGGCTGCCGGCACCTCGATCGGCACCACCTCATCGGCGAATCGTCCGGCCGCCTGGGCTGCCGCCCAGCGCTGCTGGGAGGTGAGGGCGAATCGGTCCTGGTCCTCCCGCGTCACGCCGCATTGTTCGACCACGTTCTCGGCGGTCTCGCCCATGGAGTACGGGTAGTAGGCATCGGCCAGGCGCGGGTTCGTGAACCGCCAGCCGAGCGTCGTGTCGAAGAGTGTCTGCTCGCCCCGCGGGAAGGCCGCCGATGGCTTGGCCATCACGAACGGCGCGCGGGTCATGGACTCGACGCCTCCGGCCACGAACAGGTCGCCGTCGCCGGCGGTGATGGCGTGTGCCGCGGCGATGACCGCCTGCATCCCGGAGCCACAGAGGCGATTGATCGTCTGGCCGCCGACCCCGACCGGCATCCCGGCCAGCAGGGCGGCCATGCGGCCCACGTTGCGGTTGTCCTCGCCGGCCTGGTTTGCAGCGCCCAGGATCACGTCGTCGACGGCGCCCGTGTCAATCCCGGTCCGATCCAGCAGCGCGACGATGACGTGGGCCGCCAGGTCATCGGGGCGCACCCCGGCCAGTGCCCCGCCATAGCGGCCGAAGGGAGTGCGCAGCCCATCGACGACCACGGGAGTGTGGGCCGGATCGGTCTGGCGCATGAGGGACCGATGCTAGCACCGGGTGCCGCGGGCAGGCCGCGCCACGCTAGGATCGGCCGATCGTGACCGCCCCGCCCTACCCCTCGGCCCTGCCGATCCCCGGGCTGCGCCGCGCCTGGTGGCTGCGGGAGGCGCTGGCCGCCGAAACGGCACCGATCCCGGCCCCTCCGCTCAGCGGGGAGCTCAGCGTGGACGTGGCGATCATCGGCGGCGGCTACACGGGCATGTGGACCGCCTGGTTCCTGACCGAGATGGCCCCGGGCATCAAGGTCGCCATCGTCGAGGCCGATATCTGTGGCGGCGGGCCGAGCGGCCGCAACGGGGGCTTCCTGCACGGCTGGTGGGAGCAGCTCCCGTACCTCGTCGAGCGCTACGGGCGGGAGGCCGGGCTGCAGCTGGCCAGAGCCGCCGATGAGGTGGTGGAGGGAACCGGCGCCTGGTGCGACCAGAACGGCGTGGATGCCTGGTTCACGCCGAGCGGCTACCTGCGGGTCAACGCTTTCCCGGCGACCCATTACGACTGGGAGGGCCTGCCCGATGAACTGGCGCGGCTCGGCGCGCCCGGACAGCTCCGGCACGTGGAGCCCGCTGCCGTGCAGCTCACCTGCGCCTCCCCCGCCTTCCGCGAGGGCCTCCTCATGCCGAGCGCCGCGACCATCCAGCCGGCGCGCCTGGCTCGCGGGCTGCGTCGCGTGCTCCTCGAGCGCGGGGTCCGGATCCACGAGGGAACTGCTGTGCGGTTCGTCGACCACGGCAGGCCGATCCAGCTCACGACGCCATCGGGCTTCGTGGTGGCCGACCAGCTGGTCCTGGCGGCCAACGCCTGGGCCACGGGCTGGCCGGGCTTCCGGACCCGCATGCTCGCCTGGGGCAGCTACATGGTGATCACCGAGCAGATCCCCGACCGCCTGCGGGAGCTCGGCTGGAAGGGCGGCGAGGCCCTCGCGGACTCGCGCTTCACGATCAGCTACTTCCGGACCACCCCAGACGGCCGGATCGCCTTCGGCGCCGGGGTGGGCTCGGCGGGGTACGACGGGCGCATCGGGCCGGTCTTCACCTCCGACCGGGGCGCCATCGATCGGGTCGTCGCCAACTTCCGCCACCTGCTCCCGATGCTCGCCGACGTGCGCTTCGACGATGCCTGGGGCGGCCCGATCGACATCACCGCCGACCGCTTCCCGGAGATCGGCTCACGAGAGGGCGGCAGGGTCCACTATGCCCACGGCTTCGCCGGCAATGGGGTGGGACCAGCGCGCCTGGCAGGGCGGACCCTGGCTGCCATGGTTGCCAGGGTGGAGGACCCGCTCGCCGCGACGGCGCTCATCGGCCGCCGCCAGCGCTTCCTGCCGCCGGAGCCGTTCCGCTACCTGGGGGCGCGGGCCATCCGGGAGGCCCTCATCCGGCTGGACGATGCGCTCGATGCCGGGCGGGAACCCGGCACGCTGACCCAGCTCGTGGCCGGCCTGCCGGGTCTCCTGGGGTATCGGTTCAGGCATTGACGAAAATCCGTTGACCGCCCATGGGGCCCGGCGTAGGATCGCGCAGTCCATTTCGGAGAGGAGAGCCCCCTTGCCCGCCCAATTCCGCACTGCTCGCCGCTGTCTGGCGCTGCTCGCCGCATCGGCGATCGTGCTTGCCGCCTGCGCGGCACCCAACAAGCTGCTCGTCCTGGAGTGGAGCGGCTATGAAAAGCCGGACTTCTGGACCGACTTCAAGACCGCCAGCCCTGACACGGCGGTCAGCTTCGAGTTCGGGATCTCCGACGCGGACATCCTGGCCAAGATGGAGGGCGGGAGCCAGGCCGACATCTTCCACTTCTACACCGGCTGGCAGCAGTTCTACGTCGACGAGGGGATGGTCAAGGAGATCGATACCAGCAAGCTGACCAACTGGGACAAGGTGCCCGACAGCTTCAAGAAGCTCGGACAGGTGAACGGAAAGCAGTACTACCTGCCCTGGGACTGGGGCTTCACCTCGATCCTCTACAACACCGACAAGGTGCAGGGTGAGATCACCAGCTGGGACGCCCTGCTCGATCCGAAGTACGCCGGCCACATCTCGATGTGGGACGACGGACCAGCGGCGGTGACCGTGTCGGCCTACATCCACGGCTGGGACGAGACGAAGATCACCGATGACCAGCTGGCCCAGATCGAGGCCGAATGGAAGGCGCAGAAGCCCCTGAACCTGCACTACTGGACCGGCGAGTACGACGACCTCTGCCCCGAGGTGGAGAGCGGCGACATCTGGGTTGCCTATGACTGGCAGGGGTGCTACGCCACCGTCCTGTACGACGGAAGCCAGCCGGTCGCCTACGCCAATCCCAAGGAGGGTCGCAACTCCTGGGTCGGCCTGTACGGCATCAGCAGCAAGACCGCCAACTACGACCTGGCGCTCAAGTTCCTCGACGACAAGCTTGCGACCCTGAGCTGCAGCAACGCCGTCACCCAGTTCTACTACGGCTGCGCCAACCAGGACGTGATGGCCGCCGTGGATGATCCGGTGTTGATCAAGGCCTTCAGCCTGGACGACCCGTCGATCCTGGAGCACACCAACTTCACGCCACCGGTCACGGCGGCCCAGCGCGACGCGTGGACCGAGATGTGGTCGCGCGTCAAGTCCGAATAGGGCCGGCCGGCTAGTCCGATGCTCGGGCGGCGAGGGAGCCTGCGGTTCCTTGCCGCCCCGCCGTTCGTCTGGCTGACTCTGCTCTTCATCCTGCCGCTGCTGATGGCGATCGCCATCAGCTTCAGGCCGCATGTCGGCCCGATCAGCTTCGTCACCGGCTGGGACCTCTCCCTGCTGCAGTACAAGAAGGTCGTCGACTCGCCCTCCTGGCTCAGGCTGCTCGGCATATCGATCGGGATGGCGTTTGTGATCGCTGCGGTCGCCACGGTGCTCGCCTTCCCGATCGCCTACTTCCTTGCCTTTCGGGCGCGCGCCCGCGCCCCGATCTTCCTCGTCCTGCTGCTGGTCCCCTCGGCGACCAGCTTTCTCCTGCGGGTCATGGCCTGGAAGCTGCTCCTAGGGAGCAACGGCGCGATCAACTCGTTCCTCATCTGGATCGGGCTCATCCGAGAGCCGATCGGACTGCTCCTCTACTCGCAGGCGGCGGTGATCATCACCCTGATCTATGTCTGGATCCCGTTTGCCGCCCTGCCGATCTACGCCGCGCTGCAACGGATCGATCGCAGCCACCTCGAGGCTGCGGCTGACCTGGGCTCCGGCCCATGGACCCGTTTCTATCGCGTCACCGTTCCCCTCAGCTTCCCGGGCCTGGTGGCGACCTTCGTTATGGTCTTCATTCCAACCATCGGTGAGTACGTGACGCCGGTGCTCGTGGGCGGCACCAAGGGAATCATGTACGGCAACCTGATCCAGGACTTCTTCACGCGGGCGGGCAACTGGCCGCTCGGATCGGCCCTGGCGGTGGTCATGCTGGGGGTGACCCTGCTGCTCGTGGTGGTGGCGCTCCGAATTGTCGACCTGCGTCGGGTGGTGGCGTGACAGCGTCCGCAGCTGCCGCGACATCGGGTGTCGCGCGTTCACCCGCCAGGCGCGGCGGTGGTGGTGGGGTCGGCCAGACCCGGCTCCCGCTGGGCGCTGCCTACGCCGTGATGCTGGTGCTCCTCTACCTGCCGATCGTGCTGCTGGCCGTCTTCTCCCTGAACAACGGGACGACGCTGACCTTCCCGCTCAAGGGCTTCACGCTGACGTGGTACCAGGCCATGGTCGGCGACCAGGCCTTGCTCGGCGCGGCGCGCAACAGCCTGGTGGTCGCCACTGCCGCCGCGACCGCGGCCACTGCCCTGGGCTTTGCCGTCAGCCAGGCGGTGCTCCGCTTCCGGTTCACCGGTCGACGCCTGCTGCTCGGCCTGGCCGGCGCGCCGCTGGTGGTGCCCTTCGTGGTGCTTGGCGTGGCGCTCTTCCTGCTCTTCACCGCGCTCGGGATCCCGCGCTCGCTGCTGACCATTGCCGCGGGGCACAGCGTCGTGGCACTCCCCTACGCAACCCTGATCCTGCTGGCGCGCATGGTCGGCCTCGATCCGGCGCTCGAGGAGGCAGCTATGGACCTGGGCGCCACCTATCCGGTCACGCTGCGGCGGGTGATCATCCCCCTGCTCGGGCCGTCGCTGCTGTCGGCCTGGCTCACCTGCTTCATCGTCTCGTTCGACGAGGTGGCGCTGGCCAACTTCCTGGCCGGGGGCGACCCCACGTTCCCCGTCTTCCTCTATGGGCAGCTCCGGTTCGCCCAGCGCCTGCCGGTGCTGATCGCCATGGCCGTGGTGCTGATGATCGGCACCATCATCCTGACCCTCATCGCCAACCGGCTCCGGTCGCGCGACTGAGACGAGCGCGCCATAGTGTGCCGGTGAGCACGACCCCGATGACCCTCGATCGAGCCGGCGTGCGCGAGCTTGCGTCGCAGCTCACCGGCGAGCTGCTCCTCCCCGACGACGCTGGCTACGAGGAGCGCCGCCACGTCTGGAACAGGATGATCGATCGGCATCCGGCGCTCATCGCCCGCTGCACCAGCGCCAACGACGCTCGGCTGGCGCTCCTCTTCGCTCGCCAGCGAGGCCTCCCGATCTCCATCCGTGGCGGTGGCCACAACGTCTCGGGCAGCGCCGTGGCCGATGGCGGGGTGGTGATCGACCACTCCCTGCGACGATCCGTGCGCGTCGAACCGGAGGCGGGCCTGGTGGAGGTTGAGCCCGGAGCGCTGCTTGGCGACCTGGATCGGGCCACGGCGCCACTCGGGCTGGCAGTCCCGATGGGCATCCAGACCACGACCGGCGTCGCCGGACTGACACTGGGTGGAGGCATCGGCTGGCTGATGCGACGCGAGGGCCTCGCCTGCGACCACCTGGTGGCCGCCGATGTGCTGACCGCCGATGGCGAGCTGCTGACGGTCTCGGAGGAGGCCCACGCCGACCTGCTCTGGGGCCTGCGCGGTGGCGGGGGCAACTTCGGGATCGTCACGCGCTTTGTCTTCTCCCCCGTGCGGCTCGGGCCGGAAGTGCTCGCGGGCGTCCTCCTCTTCCCAATTGAGGAGGCCGCCAGTGTGCTGCGCCAGTACCGCGACTGGGCCGCGGGCCTGCCGGATGTAATGACCACCATCGCCGTCCTGCGGACGGTCTTGCCGCTGCCGATCTTCCCGGCCAGCCTCCATGGGCGCCGGGTTGTGGTAATTGCCGTCTGCCACGCCGGAAACCTGGCCGATGGCGCTGAGCTGATCTCGCCCGTCCACACGTTTGGAAGCGTCCAGTTCGACGCCGTCGCGCCAAAGCCGTTTTCCGCCCACCAGCAGATGTTCGACTCGGCGGTTCCGCCGGGCCTGGGCTATTACTGGAAGTCGCACTTCATGAGCCAGCTGAGCGACGCGGCGATCGACGTCCTGCTCGAGCACGACCGGCAGGCACTCCCGCCGTGGTCGTTCACGAACATCTTCCAGCTCGGAGGCGCCATCTCGCGGGTGGCCAGCGACGCGACTGCCTATGCCGAACGGGACGCGGCATTCGCCATCAACATCAACGGGGTTGCCGAGGATCCCGCAGACGATGCCGATGTGATCGCCACGACGCGTGCCACGTTCGACGCCCTGGCGCCGCACTCCTCAGGTGGCGTCTACGTCAACTTCCTGGGCAACGAGGGTGAGGAACGAGTTCGCGCCGCGTACGGCCAGGCCTACGATCGGCTGGCGGCACTCAAGCAGCGCTACGACCCTGACAACGCGTTCCGCAGCAACCAGAACATCAGGCCCAGGGAGGCCTCCGCCGCGAGCTGATCGCCGGCGCGGGCTGATCGCCGCCGTCAGGCGGTTCGGCGCGCAGGATGGGTGGCGGTCACCGAGTCCAGCAGGCGTCGCGAGGCGGCGGCCACCTCTTCGACGGCGTGGTTGAAGGCGTGCTCGTTGGCCGGCGAGGGCTTGCGGTAGCCGCTCACCTTGCGCACGTACTGCAGGGCGGCGGCGCGCACCTCGTCGTCGGGAGCGGGAACGTCCAGGATGCGGAGGGTCTTGATGCTGCGACACATGCCCGGAGTCTACGCCTCTGCCCGCTACGCCTCGGCGAGCAGCTCCTCGAGCGAGTCGATCACCCGATCGGCGGCCGAGACATCGGTCTCGGCGAACTGCGGGACCGCGATGCAGGTCAGCCCCGCCGCCTTGGCGGCCGCGATTCCTGACTGCGTGTCCTCGAGCGCCAGCGCCTCGCCGGGCGCCACCCCCAGCCGCTCACAGGCAAGCAGGTAGAGATCGGGTGCCGGCTTGGCGTGGTCGACGTCGTCGGAGGTGACGACGGCATCGAATGCGCCGAGCAGCCCGGCCGTCCTCAGCGCGGTATCGACCAGGCGCCGTGACGAGTTCGAGGCGAGCCCCAGCCTCGCTCGGCCGCGCAGGCGCTCGACCAGCTCCCCGCAGCTCGGCGCGCATGATCTCCTCCATCTCTCGCACCAGGGCCTCCCCCGTCTCGAATGTCCCGCCGAGCCGCTCCGCGAAGTAGCGCGCCGTGAAGGCGAAGCTGGTCCCCATCACCGCCAGCTTGTCATCAAAGGTGAAGTCAGCGCCGTGGCGCCTGAAGAGCTCGACCTCGGCCCGGTGCCAGAGGACCTCGGTGTCCAGCAGCAGTCCGTCCATGTCGAAGATGACAGCCCGATACCGACCGACCAGCGGACCGCTCATCCCCCGGCGGCAAAGAACGAGCCGCCGCGTGCGCCCAGCGCCCGGAGGAGCGGCACCACCCGGTATCGCCCGTCCGGCACTTCTGCATGCAGGGCATCCAGGAGGCGCGCCACCTGCGACAGGCCGATCCGCTCTCCCCACTCGAGCGGTCCCGATGGGTAGTTGGCGCCCAGCCGCATGGCGGTGTCGATCGACTCCGCGGCCGCGATCCCGTCAGCGACGGCCGAGGCAGCCTCGTTGACGATGGTGGCCAGCACCCGTCCGCCGATCTGCTCATCGGCCAGGCGCGCGGCTCGGGGGCCCGGCGGACGACGGGCCAGCACCGCCCACGGCGCGCCGCGCGCGCCATCGGCTCCGTAGTCGTAGAAGCCGCTCCCGGACTTGGCACCCAGGCGACCCGCGTCGACCAGGGTCCGCTGCAGCGGGTGCGGCCGGTAGCGCGGGTCGTAGAAGAACCGCTCGAAGACGCTCTCGCTGACGGCGAGGTTGATATCGGCGCCGATGGCGTCGATCAGCTCGAACGGGCCCATCCGGAATCCCAGGCCGCGCATGGCCGCGTCGATCTGCTCGACGTCCGCCGTGCCGTCGCCGAGCATGCGCAGCGCCTCGAGGTAGAAGGGCCGCCCGACCCGGTTCACGATGAACCCCGGCGTGTCCGCCGCCAGCACGGGAGTCTTGCCAAGGCGCCGCGCGGCGAAAACGGCGGCATCCGCCACCGCCGGATCGGTGAGCGGCCCGGCGATCACCTCGACCAGCGCCATGAGCGGAACAGGGTTGAAGAAATGCATCCCCACCACGCGCTGCGGGCGCGACGTCGCCGACGCGATCCGGGCCACCGGCAGGCTGCTCGTGTTGGTGGCCAGGATGGTGGTGGGCCGTGCGACGGCGTCCAGGCGGCGGAACGCGTCGCGCTTGAGGTCGAGCTCCTCCGGAATCGCCTCGATCACCAGGTCCGCGTGCCCCAGCTCCTCGAGCGCGCCGGCCTCACTGATTCGCTCGCCGGCTGCCGTGGCGGCCGCCTGGTCGAGCTGGCCCTTCTCGACCTTTCGCCGCAGGAAGCCGTCGATCCGTCCGCGAGCTCGCTGCATCGCCCCCTCCACCGGATCGTGGACAGCCACCTGGATCCCGGCCTCCGCGGCGACCTGGGCGATCCCGGCGCCCATGGTGCCGGCGCCGAGCACCCCGATCCGCTCGATCGCTCCCAGCACCGGCTGATCAGCGGCCAAGGAAGCGCGGGTCCCGTTTCTCGCTGAACGCGGCGACCCCCTCCTGGTGGTCCTCGGTGCGCCCGGCCAGCTCCTGCAGGTCGGCCTCCATCGCCAGGCTCTCCGCCAGCAGCGCATCCTCGGCATGGTTGATGAGTCGCTTGGCATAGCCGATCGCCCTCGTCGGCCCCGCAGCCAGCCTGGCGGCTGCCGCATGGGCCTCCGTTGCGAGGGCGGCTCCGGGCACGACCTCGTTCACGAGGCCCGCCGCGTGCGCAGCTGCCGCCGCGAGTGGCTCGCCGGTGAAGATCAGCTGCGCGGCGCGGTGGCGGCCAAGGGCCCGGACCAGGGTCCTGGTCGAGCCCGAGTCAGGCACCAGCCCGATCCGCACGAAGGCCTGCAGGAGGCGCGCGTCGTCGGCGGCGTAGACCAGGTCGCAGGCCAGCGCCAGGCTCACCCCCGCCCCGGCAGCCACCCCATTGACTGCCGCGATGATCGGCTTCGGCAGATTGCGGATGGCGCGTATCAGCGGGTTGTACTCATCGCTGACGACCCGCCGGAAATCGCGCTCCTCACTGCCGCCCCGCAGATCGGCGCCGCTGCAGAAGCCTCGCCCTTCGCCGGTGATCACCACCGCTCGCACCGCATCGTCGCGGGCTGCGCTCTTGAGGGCGGCGAGCAGCTCGCGCCGCATCTCGGCATTCAGGGCATTGAGGCTGTCGGGGCGGTTCAGGGTAATGGTGGCCACCCCGTCCGCAACGTCGAAGCGGATGGTCTCGTACGCGGCGTTGGGCATGGGCCCGATTCTAGCCAGCGTCAGAGGCGTGAGCCGGATGGCGACGCCGGAACTTCCTCCCCTTCATCCGGTTGCCGCAGACGGCCATGGTGCACCACGTCCCGGACCGATTCCGCGACGAGTCGTAGAACGCCCAGCGGCAGGTGTCGTTGGCGCACACCTTGAGGCGGGCCCAGGTCCCCTCGACCATCGACTGGTAGATGGCGCCGAGCAGCCAGGCGCTGGCCGGGGCATTCGTCTCCTCTGCCGGCTCGAGGCGGGCCCCATCGGCGAACCGTGCGCGGAGCGGAACCCCCGCGGCGATCCGATCCAGGCGCTCCGCCGCTCCGGCAGGGACCGCATGTCCAGCGTTTCTTTGCAGCACATCGCGCAGGGTCTCTCGCAGCTCGATCGCATCGGCCAGGTCCTGCGCGGTCAGCCGCCTTCCTCTCGGCAGGAGGTTGCGGGCCACCAGCCAGTCGGCCAGGGCACGGGGGCTCGTCAGGTCCTCGGCCCCCGACTCGATGTCGACCGTGTTCACGAAGCTGCGGACCAGCTCGAGGCGCCCCGGCGCCGGTGGACGTCGGCCGGGGATCGCCATCGCGTCCCCTGGCTCATGTGCCCCGGAATAACCACTCATTCTTGTTGACAGGTTACCATAACCCGCGTACCATGTACAAAGGTTACCAAGAATCGAGGCTGGTCATGTTTCAGTTCGAACGTCCTGAGGAATACATCGAGCGCACAACCGAGGAGCGGGCGCGCCGCGATCGGCGCATAGAGCAGATGCGGGCCCTGCGCGGCTCGGTCCCCCCGTTCAGCGGCGCAACCGAGGAACGGCTGACCGCATCGCTGCGCGAGCCTGAACCGCGCCGGATCCTGGCGGGGCACCGCGCATGAGCACCGAGGAACGCGCAGCAGTCGAGGGCTGGCTGCGGGGATATCGGCGCGCATGGGCCAGCGACGACCCCGACGAGATCCGGGCGCTCTTCACCGATGACGCCGCGTACCTCACCTCCCCGTTCGCAAAGCCATGGTCTGGCCGCGACGCGATCGTCGAGCACTGGATCAAGGGGGGCGACTCAGGCACGAAGTGGCACTTCGAGCATGAGATTGTGGCGGTCGAAGACGGCACAGCGGCTGTTCGCGGCCTGACCACCTACGAGGCCACCGACCAGGAGCCTGAGAAGGTGTACGCCAACCTGTGGATCATCGTCCTGGCTCCCGACGGACGAGCACGGTCGTTCGAGGAGTTCTGGATGGCGAAGCCGACCCCCAAGCCCAGCTGAGATCGCGCCTTAGCAAATCCACATCGGAGCGAGACCGCAGCGTTACCTGGGCCACTTACGGTGGCCGCCATGAGCGAGCGGGCCGGTCTGCCTCACAAGGCGAGCCGCGTGGCGGCCGCCTTCGTCGGCGTCGTCCTGCTGGCGACCAGCTGCCAGAGCGCCGCGGTTGGTGCCGCCGGCAACGGCATTCACCTGATCAAGCACGTGATCGTGATCATGCAGGAGAACCGCTCGTTCGACTCCTACTTCGGGACCTATCCCGGAGCCGACGGAATCCCGATGGGCAAGCCGAAGGCTGGTGTCTGCGTGCGGGACCCGGCCGCCAGTGGGGGATGTGTACGTCCGTTCCACGACACGAAGGACGTCAACTTCGGGGGCCCGCACGGGAACTCAAGCGCCGTGGCTGACATCGACAACGGCAGGATGGACGGCTTCGTCAGGGAGGCGGAGCACGGCAGGACGCGATGCAGCGGACCGCTGGAGCCAAGCTGCCTCACCCAGACGCCCACCGACGTGATGGGTTACCACGACGGGAGCGACATTCCGAATTACTGGGCGTACGCCCGCAATTTCGTCCTGCAGGACCACATGTTCGAGCCGACTGCCTCCTGGAGCCTGCCGGCCCACCTCTACATGGTCTCCGAGTGGTCGGCCGCCTGCACCCGCGAAGGTGACCCGAGCAGCTGCCAGACCGATATCAGCGACCGGCTCCCCCACCTGGTCCATGGCCCAAGAAACCCGATCCAGAGGCCGCGGCCCGACTACGCGTGGACCGACCTGACCTACCTCATGCACACGCACAACGTGAGCTGGCGCTATTACCTGAGCGAGGGCACCCAGCCGGACTGCTACAACGACCAGGAGGTCTGCACGCCGCGACCACAGCAGGTTGGGACCCCGCAGATCTGGAACCCGCTGCCTTATTTCGACACCGTCCACCAGGACGGCCAGATCGGCAACATCCAGACCGTCGATCATTTCTTTGCTGATGCCAAGGCCGGCAACTTGCCCGCCGTGTCGTGGGTCATCCCCAATGGTGCGGACAGCGAGCATCCCCCCGGGCGCGTCTCAACCGGCGAGTCGTACGTGACCAAGCTGATCAACGCGGTCATGAGCAGCCCGGACTGGGACAGCACCGCGATCTTCCTGGCCTGGGACGACTGGGGCGGCTTCTACGACCACGTCAACCCGCCAGTGGTCGACGGTGCCGGTTACGGCCTGCGTGTCCCTGGCATGGTCATCAGCCCGTACGCCAGGCAGGGGTACATCGACCACCAGACGCTCAGCTTTGACGCCTACGTGAAGTTCATCGAGGACGACTTCCTGGGCGGCCAGCGACTCGACCCCGCCACGGACGGGCGTCCCGACCCGCGGCCCGACGTGCGCGAAAACGCAAAGACCCTCGGGGACCTGCGCTCCGACTTCGATTTCAGCCAGCCGCCGCGCGCGCCGTTCCTCCTCCCGGAGAACCCGACGACCGACCTGACCGGGTAGGCGAGCTAGCGGCCTTTGAAATCGGGCGGCCGCTTCTCGACGAAGGCGGCCATCCCCTCCTTCTGGTCCTCCGAGGCGAAGAGCAGGTAGAAGAGGCGGCGCTCGTGGGCGAGCGCATCGGTCAGGCTCATCTCGTAGGCGGCGTTGACCGCCTCCTTGGCCATGCGCAGGGCAAGTGGCGCCTTGGTGGCGATGCTGGCTGCCAGTGCCATCGCATCCTCGACGACCAGCTCGTCGGGAACCACCCTGGAGACGAGGCCCAGGCGCAGCGCCTCTCGTGCATCGATCGGCTCGCCCGTCAGGATCATCTCCATGGCGCGGCTCTTGCCGATGGCCCGGGTCAGGCGCTGCGTGCCGCCGGCTCCGGGGATCACTCCGAGGTTGATCTCCGGCTGACCGAACCTGGCGCCCTCTCCGGCCACGATCAGGTCGAGCGCCATGGCCAGCTCGTTACCGCCTCCCAGGCACCAGCCAGAGACAGCGGCGATCACCGGCTTGCTGATGCGGCGCACCCGGTCCCACTGCGCGATCCGGTTCGTGCGCAGCAGCTCGATCGGCGTGGCGTTGGCCATCTCGGCGATGTCGGCCCCGGCCGCGAAGGCGCGTTCGTTGCCGGTCACCACCAGGCAGCGGATGGCATCGTCGCGGTCGAGCGCCTCGAGAGCGTCGCAGAGCTGGTCCATCACCTCGCCGTTCAGGGCATTCAGCTGCCGGGGGCGGTTGAGACGCACCAGCGCCACGCGGCGTCGCTCGTCTCGCTCGACGAGGACGAGCGGCTCTTCGCCGGTCACGGAATCGCCTCGAACACGGATGGCAGGGGCGCCGCGCACACGCCGCAATAGGCGTACTCGGCGGGCATGCCAGTTGCCCCGCACTCCGGACAGCTGCGCGGCGCTCCGGCCAGCCGGCGCAGCGCGTCGTAGTGTGGCGGGCGCTTCTCGTGAAAGGCGGCCACCGCCTCGCGCGTCTCGTCGGATGTCGAGTGGATGGCGAGCCAGTCGCGGCCATGGGTCACGGTCTGCGACCAGACCAGGTCGCGCCACCAGTTGAGCTGGGTCTTGGTGTAGCGCAGCGCCTCGGGGAGCTTCGCTCGGAGAGAGGTCGCCAGCTCGGCAACCGTCGAATCGAGAGCGGCGCGTGGCACGACCCGGCTGACGAGGCCCCATTCAAGGGCCCTGGCGGCGGGGACCTCCTGGCAGAGCATCAGGATCTCGCGGGCTCGCCTATCGCCGACCAGGATCGGCAGCCACTGGGTCGCCCCGCCGGCGGGCACGGAGCCGTGCTCCGGACCGACGTGACGGATGTACGCATCCTCGACCATGACCGCCAGGTCGCAGGCCATCTGCAGCTCGTTGCCGCCTCCCACGCAGGCGCCGTTGATGCGCGCGATGGTCGGCTTGCCGATGTTCCGCAGGCGGTCGTGCATCTCGATGAAGGCGCCCATCCAGCGCCAGTACTGCCCGCTGGTCGCGCCCATCTCGGCCTGCTCGTCGAGGTCGGCGCCGGTGCAGAAGGCGCGGTCTCCGGCGCCGGTGACGACCACGACTGCCATCGCGTCGTCCCAGCTGGCATCCTCGAAGGCGCGCCCCAGCTCGCGCAGCGTGCGGAAGTCGAAAGCATTGAGCACCTGCGGGCGGTCGATGGTGACCGTCGCCACCCCGTTCGCGGCGTCCTTCGCATAGCGGATCCGCTCGAAGCCGAAGCTCGCCGGGTCGGCGGCGCGTGGGGCGTCTGGCTCAGGCATGCATCTCACGCATCGAGCGCAGCGTCATCGTCGGCCACGAAGAGCAAGACGCCTGCCTGGGCGAAGCTGCGCAGGTCGCGGCCACTCTCGCGCCCCGGGTCGGAGGCGAGCGCCTCATCCAGGTCGGCGCGCGAGTCGAAGCTCATCTCGGCCAGCAGGTAGAACGGCGCCGGCCGGCCACCCAACCCATCGGCCTTGGTCAGGCGCACGCCTCGCAGGTTCGGGTAGGGACGAACGATCGGCGCGTGGACGTCTCGATAGTGGGAGTCGAACGCGGCCGGGTCATCGGGCTGGCTGTAGAGGGCGATCAGGCGGACCACGAGCCGCTACTTCTTGAAGAAGTCAGCGTTGATCTGGACGAAGTTGGTCCACTGCTCCGGAACGGCATCCTCCGCGAAGATGGCGGTCACGGGGCACTCCGGCTCACACGCTCCGCAGTCGATGCACTCGTCAGGGTCGATGTAGTAGAGCGGCGCCTCGTCGGAGGTGTGAATGCAGTCGACCGGGCAGACGTCGACACACGAGGCGTCCTTAACGCCGATGCACGGCTCCGCGATCACGTACGTCATCTGTTTTGAGGATACACCGATGCACCCGGGGGCAATGCGACCCGCCTAGCCCGCCGACAGCTCCGCGGCAGCGGCCTCGCCCCGCAGCCGCGCGAAGCCCGGCTTGACCAGCTCGTTGATGATCCGCAGCCGCTGGTCGAAGGGAATGAAGGCGCTTTTCACGGCGTTGAGCGTCAGCCACTCCATGTCGTCGAGGCCCCATCCGAAGGTGGCCACCATGTTCGCAAACTCATCGGAGAGGCTGATCCGGCTCATCATCCGGTTGTCGGTGTTGAGGGTGACCCGGAAGCGGAGACGGCGCAGCAGCTCGATCGGGTGCTCTCGCATGCTGGGGACGGTCCCCGTGTCGACATTCGAGGTTGGGCACATCTCGAGCGGGACGCGCCGGTCCCGAACGTAGGCAGCCAGGCGTCCCAGCGCGACGCGGCCGTCGGGACGGGTGGCGATGTCGTCCACGATCCGGACTCCGTGCCCGAGCCGCTCGGCGCCGCAGGTCTGCAGCGCCTCGTGGATGGAGGGGAGGCCGTATCCCTCGCCGGCATGGATCGTGAAGTGGAAGTTGCTGCGGGCGATGACGTGGAAGGCGTCCAGGTGGCGAATCGGAGGAAAGCCTGCCTCCGGGCCGGCGATGTCGAAGCCGATGACTCCGGCGTCGCGGTGGCGCACCGCCAGCTCGGCGATCTCCGTCGAACGGTTCTCTTGGCGCATGGCGGTAAGGAGGAGCCCGATCGTGATCTGCCTTCCGCCCCCTCCGCGACGGAGCCCCGCCACGACCGCCTCCACGACCTCGTCGAGTGTCAGCCCCTGCTGCAGGTGCAGCTCCGGGGCGAAGCGCACCTCTGCGTAGACGATCCCGTCATCGGCCAGGTCCTCGGCGCACTCGGCCGCCACGCGCTCCAGGGCATCTTCGCTCTGCATCACGGCCACGGTGTGCCCGAAGCCCTCCAGGAAGCGCTCGAGGCTGCGATCCCGGTCGCCGGGACGGGGCTTGAACCAGCTGCCGAGCTCGTCGGGGTCGAGGGTGGGAAGTCCGGTGTAGCCGGCCTCGCGGGCCAGCTCGATGAGGGTCGCCGGGCGCAATCCCCCGTCGAGGTGGTCGTGGAGCACCGCCTTTGGCGCACGGCGGATGGTCTCTCCGTCCAGCGTGGCCCGCCCGGCGGTCGTCATGGTGCCGGGCAGCCTAGCTCGGGCCCGCGCGCGACAGCAAGCGGAAAGCGGCTACCCTTCGGCGATGGCTGATCGCTCCCCGCTCATCGTGGCCGCAGCGACGCCGCTCACCGGCGGGGGCGAGGGGCTGGACGAGGGCGCCATCTGGCCGATGGTCAGCTTCCTGGTCGAGCGCGGCGCCGACGGAATCTTCGCCTGCGGGACCACCGGCGAGGGAATCCTCCTCAGCGGCGAGGAGCGGCGGCGTGCCGCCGTCATATTCCGCGCGGCGCTGCACGGCGACCTGATCGTCCACTGCGGGGCGCAGACCACCGCCGAGACAGTTGCGCTCGCCGCACACGCGGCCGAGATCGGAGCCGATGCCGTGGCCGTGATCCCGCCGCCCTACTTTCCGCTCGACGTGCCCGCGCTGAGCGCTCACCTGCTGGCGGCGGCAGCGGCCTGCGGTCCGTTGCCCTTCTACATCTACTGCTTCACGGCGCGCAGCGGCTACCCGGTTCCGATCGAGGTGATCGAGCTCGTGCGCCAGGGCGCCTCCAACCTCGCCGGACTCAAGGTCAGCGAGTCACCCTTCGAGCGGGTTGCTCCCTACCTCGAGCTCGGCCTGCCGGTCTTCGTCGGTTCCGAGCCGCTCATCCCCCCCGCCATGGCGCGTGGCGCGCACGGCGCCGTCTCGGGGCTGGCGGCGGCATTCCCCGAGGTGGTCCGCGCCGCCCTCGATACCCCCTCCGCCGGGGCCGAAGCGACGCTGGGCGACCTGCGTGCGGCGATGGAGGCACAACCGTTCATCGCATCGGTCAAGCATGTGCTCGCCAGGCGTGGCCTGCCGGTCCGCGAGGAGATGCGAGCTCCCATGCGGCCCCTCTCACCCGATGAATCAGCGCGCCTGGACGCGGCGCTTGCGAGGCTCGACGTGGAGGTCGCGGCCTAGATCGGTCGGGGCCGGCTACCCGGTCTCGGCGGCCTCGCCGATGGGTGCCACTGCGCCGCCCGGCCCGATCCCCGTTTCGCGGTGGTGGGGGGCGGTGGCCGCGTCGTTCATCTCGAAGCGAGATGGAGGCGCGGCTTCGGCCAGGCGGGCGATCTCCTCGGGGGTCAGCTCGTATCCGTAGCGGATGGCGGCCACGTTCTCGTCCTGATAGCGGCGCGGCAGCGACTCCCGGATCGACGCATCGTTGAACTCGATCTCGGCCAGTCGCAGCAGCCGGCCAAGGGCGATCATGTTGCCGAACAGCTCCTTGCCGAGGTGCTCGCTCCCCAGCGCGGCAAAGGGGATCTGCTCGTCACCTGACCTGCCGAGGCCGAGATCGGTCACCACCTTGCGACCGCTGATGCGCAGATGGCCCTTGTCGGCGAGCTTGAGCATGATGTCCGCCTCCTCGACCACCGGGTTGGCGATCGGAGCGTCGTCGAAGATGACGAAGGCGTCGGACATGCTGCCGCGCACGCTGCTGTCGTAGTCGAAGAGGACGGTCACCTGCTTGCCCATACGGGCCAGCAGCGCGCCCAGCACACCGGCGATCACCCGCACCCCCTGGCCACCGACTCCGTCGAGCGCGATGCGGGTCGCCATCAGCTCACGGTCTCCGGGTCGATGCCTGCCTCGCGCAGGGCATCGGCCAGGGTCAGCTCACCCTTGGCCACACGGAGCTTCACCTCAGGATCCAGGCGCTGCATCAGCGCCAGCTTGCGCTGAGCCTCGGCGCGCCGAGCTTCCTTGGGATCTGTCGCAGCAGCCGGCGGCGCCGCGTCATGCGCGGTCCGCGGCGCGGCGGGCTGGGTGTCAGACCCGGGCATGCCGCCGATCAGGTTGCGCTCCTCGACCGCCGCCTCCGCCTTCTGAGCGTCGAGCTCGGTCGGCTGGTCCTGTGTGCGCAGGTCCTGGCCCGTGGCGCTGATCTCCACCTCGCCGGGCGCCACCGGGGCGCCGGCCGGAGCGGATGCGCCGGTCCGCGCCCACTCTGGCACGGGAATCCCTGCCGACGTCAGGGCCTCGGCCAGCGTCAGCTCCTTCTTCGCGACCCGCAGCTTCACCTCGGGCGCCAGCTGGGCCATGACGGCCGCACGCGCCTGCGACTCCGCCCGGCGGCGGGCCTTCTCGTCATCGGTCGCGGTCGAGACCTTGGCGGTGGCACCGGCCAGGCCGGGCGACTCGGTCGCCGAGACGAGCTGTCCGGCGGGCTGCTCGGGCAGCGACTCCGGTCGCTCGGGCGTAGTGGTGACGCCAGCTGTCGCGGCGCCATTCCCGTTCGCTGCCGCTCCATCGGCCTTTGGGGTCAGGATGCCGATCTCGAACGGGTTGAGATGCTCGGCATCCTTGGGGGCTCGCTTGTAGGTCTTGCGGTAGAAGGTGAGCATCTCGTTGGCGCTGGCGAAGCCGATGCGCCGGCCATTGTTCTCGATGCACTGGCTGGTGATGTCCACGAACGAGAAGCCCGGATGCTCGATCGCCTCTCGGATGGCATTGCGCATGTGCAGCTGGTGGTAGACGGTGGTCTTGGCGTACAGGGCGTGGGACGAGCTGCGGACCAGGCCCTGCAGGTTGATCGGCGTGTTCGGGTTGCCGGCGGGCGACGAGAGCGTCTTCGTGCCGCTCGGCGTGGTCGGCCCGGTCTGGCCCCCGGTCAGTCCGTAGATCTCGTTGTTGTTGCACAGGACCGTCAGCGGCGCATCGCGGCGGATGGCGTGGATCAGGTGGTTGCCGCCGATACTGGCCGTGTCGCCATCGCCGGCCACCACGATCACCTGCATCTCGGGGCGCACTGCCTTGATCGCCTCGGCCACGGGGAGGGTCCGCCCGTGCAGGGTGTAGACGCTCTCGTACTTCATGTAGCTGCCCATCCGCCCGGTGCAGCCGATGCCGGTGACGATGATCGTGTTCGACTCGTCCATCCCCATCTCGTCGAGCACCATCGCCAGCTCGATCATGATCGTGCCGATCCCGCAGCCGGGGCACCAGATTGTCGGGAAGAGATCGACCTTCAGGCGGCGCTTGAAGTCGAGCTCGGCGAATGCGGCTTCCGGCATCTCAGCCGATCCCCAGCGGTGAGCGCTCGACCGGCTTCGCCGCCGGCGGAGGGATCGGCGGGTCCCCGGACCCACCGGCGAGGACCCGATCCAGCCCGGCGCGCACCGCCTCCAGGCTGATCCGTCCGCCCAGCAGCGGGACGCGCTTCACCTCGCGGTGAATGGCCAGCTCGACCATGTCGGCGTACTGGCCGTCGTTCGCCTCCAGGCAGACGATCTGCTCGTAGCGATCGGCGAAGGCGGAGATCTCTTCGGCCAGCAGCGGGTGGATGCGGATCGGGCGAAAGAGCGCGTAGTCGGGGGCCAGCGGCGCCGCCACGCGGCTCACGATCCCGTAGCAGATCACCAGCACCTTGGCGTCCACGTTCCACCCGTGCTCGTACAGGGCATAGCGGCCTGCCACCTCGGCGTGCCGCTGCTTGGCCGCGTAGAACTGGCGGATGTACTCATCGGCATCGGCGGTCGCCGGCTCGCCGGCGTTTGGGCCGTGCTCGTACATCAGGACGCCGGCGAAGAAGCGGGGCTTCCCCGGTTCGTGCTTGCCGAGGGGAGCGAGGCTGCGGGGCACGACCTTGACTGAGGCCGCCACCTCGTCGAGATCGACCACCTCGTTGAGATGCGCAACGAACGTGTCCGACAGGACGACCACCGGCGAAAGCGACTCCTCCGCGGCGTTGAAGGCATCCACCGTGACCCGGAATGCCTCCTCCACCCCGTTGGGATAGAAGGCAATCGGCGAGTAGTCACCGGTGCTGCCGTAGCGCACCTGCATGATGTCGCCCTGGCCGGGCATGGTCGGCATGCCGGTCGCCGGGCCAACCCGCTGAACGTCGACGAAGACGCTCGGCACCCCAACCTTCTGCGCGTAGCCGATCGCCTCCTGCATCAGGCTGAAGCCCGGACCGCTGGTGGCGGTGAAGGACTTGGCGCCTGCCAGGCTGGCGCCGATCACCGCGTTGGCGCTGGCGATCTCGTCCTCGGCCTGCAGGAAGCAGAATTCCGGGCGCTCGGCGGCCCAGCCCGACGCGATGTTCAGGATCTCGGTCGACGGCGAGATCGGGTAGCCCGCGTAGTAGCCGGCACCGGCGGCGATCGCGCCGCGGAAGACCGCCTCGTTTCCCTGGGTCAAGCGGCGCATCGGCTCAGGAAGGCTCCGCGGTCGCCTCGGCGGCCGATTCGCCCTGTGCCGCGTGGGCGGCCACGGCCTCCGGCAGCATCTCGATCGCCAGGTCCGGGCAGTAGCGCTCGCAGAGGCCGCAGAGGATGCAGTTCTCCTCCTCGATGATCGCGTCGTTGCGCAGGACCAGCGTGCTCTTCGGACAGATATCGACGCAGATGTCGCAGCGCTTGCAGAAGACCGGGTTCCAGCTGATGTTGGTGTAGTCGACCCAGCGGATCCCGTCCTTGTGGTCGGTGGAGATGCCGCTCCCGAAGCCGATCGGATCGGCGGCTCGTTGGCGCGTCATGGGAGCGCGATTTTACGCGGTCGGTCGAGCGCCTGTTCCGCTGCCCTCTGGTTCGAGCTTCTTCTCGCGCTCGAGGGTTGCCGCCTCGGGAGCCGGGCCCGTCTCCTCGGAGACGCGGGGCCGGCCGCTGACCATGGCGACGACCGCCCCCACGATGAGCGCCGCCGCGAGCAGCATCCGCGGGGTGATCTGCTCGCCTCGCAGGAGTGTGCCGAGCGCGACGGCCACGATCGGGTTGACGTAGGCGTACGTGCTCACCGTGCTGATCGGAACGTGGCTGAGCAGCCAGACGTAGGCGCTGAACGCCACCAGCGAGCCGATCAGCACCAGGTACGCGACCGCCAGCAGCGACGCGACCGAGAAGCGGCTCGGGTCGGCGTGCCCCAGCTCCCCGGTGAAGGTGCCGACGAGCAGGAGCGCGGCCCCGCCGCACAGCATCTCCATTCCGCTGGAGACAAGCTGGTTGCGCGGCAGCGGCCCACGGCGGGCATAGAGGGTGCCGGCTGCCCAGCTGAATGAGGCTGTCACCACCAGGCCGATGCCGATCGGGTCGAGCGCGTCGGCTCCCTGCGACGGGTAGAGCAGGAGCGCGACTCCCAGCAGCCCCACCACAAGTCCGCCGGTCGCCAGCAGCCCGGGTGCATGCCGTTGAAGCAGGCCATCGGCGACGTTCATCCAGATCGGGGTGGTGGCGATGATGACCGCGGCGATCCCAGACGGTATGCGCTGCTCGCCGAGGACGACGCCGCCGTTCCCGCCCAGCAGCAGGAGGCTCCCCACGATCGCGGTGGTGCGCCACTCGACGAGGCGTGGACGGCTGATCTGTGCCGCCCCGTCCTGGCCTGCGCGGCGCCGCCATCGGTTCCTGGCCAGCAGGAAGGTGAGCATCAGAAGGCCCGCCAATGCGTATCGGACTCCTGCTGCCAGCAATGGCGGGAGGGTCTCGATCATGACCGCGATCGCGTAGTAGGTGGAGCCCCACACGACGTAGACCGTGCCAAGGGCTACGACGACTGCCAGGGTTGAGGGGCGGGCTTAGCCAGGCATGCTCAGCCACATTGTGATGTAACCGGCGACGGCGTGCATACCGGTGTACGGTCGATTGCCGGGCTGCTGGTTCGTCGTAGGAATCGAGAGGAGGCACAATGCGACGATGAAGTACATGGTCATGATCGCGGGCAACGACGAGGCATGGGACCGCCTCAGCGAGGGCGAGCAGCGAGCGAGCTTCGAGCGGGTCCGGGCGTGGTGGGACGAGCATTCAGCTGCAGGCGAGATCGTGGAGGGCTACCAGCTGCAGCCGGTCTCAACGGCGACCACCGTTCGCCAGGGCCCCCGCGGAGACGTCACCGTCACTGACGGCCCGTTCATCGAGGCGAAGGAGACGGTTGGCGGGTATGGGATCCTCGAACTGCCCGACCTGGATGCTGCCATCCGGCTCGTATCGTCGTGGCCAGGCACCTATCAAACCTTCGAGATCCGGCCGGTGGTCGAGCGCTGAGCATCGAGCGCTCGTCGGTCGACGCGTCCCTGGAGCGGGTCCTTCGCGAGGAGCGCGCACGGCTCATCGCTTCGCTGGTCCGGATCATGGGCGACTGGGAAGTGGCCGAGGAGCTCGTGCAGGAGGCGGCTGTCTCCGCCTTGGAGCACTGGCCTCGCGACGGGGTGCCCCGTAACCCGGGCGCCTGGCTGATGACCGCCGCCAGGCGACGCGCGATCGACACGCTGCGCCGGGATGCCCGCTTTCGGGATCGGCTGTCAGTACTCGCTGAGGAGGCCAACGGCATGGAGCGTCCGATCGCGACCGGTGGCCCGCTCGAGGCCGACGATCGGCTGCGCCTCATCTTCACCTGCTGCCACCCGGCCCTGTCGCGGGAAGCCCAGGTGGCGCTCACTCTGCGCACGGTGCTCGGCATCGAGACTCCAGCGGTGGCTCGTGCCTTCCTTGTCCCGGAGGCCACCATCGCGCAGCGGCTGGTGCGAGCCAAGCGAAAGATCCGCGACGCCGGGATTCCGTATCGCGTGCCGGAGGGGTCGGAGCTTCCCGAGCGGCTCGAGCAGGTGCTCGCGGTCCTCTACCTCGTCTTCAACGAGGGCTATCTGGCATCTGGTGGCGAGGTCGTGGAGCGGCGGGCGTTGGCGGCGGATGCCGAATGGCTCACCTCGCTGGTGGTGCGCCTCATGCCCGATGAAGGAGAGCCACTCGGGTTGCTTGGCCTGATGCGCCTGCATCTCGCACGCGCCGAGGCGCGCTTCGGTCCGGACGGATCGCTCATCCTCCTCCCCCAGCAGGACCGATCACGGTGGGACCGCGAGGCGATCGCCGCGGCTGAGGAGCTCGTCGAGCGCGCGGGGCGGATGGGCCGCCGCGGACCGTACCAGCTGCAGGCCGCGATCGTGGCCGCGCACGCCACCTCTCCCTCCTACGCGGCAACTGATTGGGCTCGCATCGTGGCGCTCTACGACGAGCTGCTCGAGGTCCAGCCGATGGCCGTGGTCGCCCTCAACCGGGCAGTGGCCCTGGCCGAATACCAGGGGCCGGGCGCCGCTCTTGCCGCCATCGAGCCGTTGACGGGGCGCCTCGATGGCTACCACCTCTTCCACGCCACGCGTGGGGAGCTGCTGCGCAGGCTTGGCCGAGCCGAGGAGGCGCGCGCCGCCGATCAACGGGCGCTGTCGCTCACCGAGAATCCTGGAGAGCGGCGCATCCTCGAGGAGCGCCTGGCCGCCAGCCGGGGCGATCCGCGACCGCGCTCGTAACGAATGCCCTAGGCTCCGCGTCGAGGAGATGCGCCTGCGAAATCGGGCGACGATACCGCCAAGTCGATCCGCCAACAGGATGGAGCGCACACTCGTGATCCCTGACCCCTCGCCTGCTCGCCGCCTCCGGCCATTCCTCGTGGTCATCGCCTGCGCAGCCCTTGTTGCGTGTGGGCCATCCGGCGGATCACCCGGCGCCTCGACGCTTTCCAGCCAGCTTGCCTCGGCGAGCGCCGTCGAGTCCGCCGCGGCGACCTCTTCGGCGGCGGCGAGCGAATCGCTGGTCCCGGAGCCGTCGGGCGACCTAGGTGCGTTCACCTGCACGTTGCCGGTGACCGATCGAGGGACCGCGACCCGGTCCCAGATCACCGCCGTGCGAGTCGGGACCCACGAGGACTACGACCGCATCACCTTCCAGTTCGACGCGGGGATCCCGCAGTACCAGGTCGAGGCGGCAACGCCTCCGTTCTACGCTGATCCGAGCGGCCTGCCTCTCGAAGTCGCCGGCAGCGCCTTCTGGCGGATCTCGCTCATCCACGGCACCAAGGTCACCCCTGACGGCGTGGTCACCTATTCCGGCCCGACCGACTTCGTGCCCGGCTTC
>VBJX01000038.1:0-9694 GCA_005879775.1 Chloroflexota bacterium | reverse complement strand
TGTCTCAACCTGGTATGTGGGTCTGACCGACACCTCCTGCGTTCGGGTCCTGACCCTGACCGATCCAGATCGTCTGGTGATCGACATCCAGCACTGACGTCTGCGGGTCGGGTAGCATCGGCTCATGGCTGATCGACCAACTCCCCCCACCGGCACCCTTGACCTGAGCAAGTCCTACAGCGCGCGTTTCAAGACCGAGCGCGGCGAGTTCTCGTGTGAGCTCTTCGCCGCCGATGCGCCCCTCACCGTCGAGAACTTCATCAACCTCGCCCGCAGCGGCTACTACGACGGCACGACCTTCCACCGGGTGATCCCCGGCTTCATGGCCCAGGGCGGCGATCCGACCGGGACCGGCAGCGGTGGCCCGGGCTACACGTTCGGAGACGAGTTCTCGGCGAAACGCCACCACGACGGCGCCGGCGTGCTCTCGATGGCCAACGCCGGGCCGCGCACCAACGGATCGCAGTTCTTCATCACCCTTGCCGCGACGCCACACCTGGACGGCAAGCACAGCGTCTTTGGCCGCGTCTCCTCCGGGATGGAGGTCGTGCGCCAGATTCGCGAGCGTGACCCCGGGAGTGACCGCGCTCCGGGCGACCGGATCGACTCGATCGAGATCGACGAGAGCTGAGCCGGACGCGGGAGGCTAGGCGGCGGCCGCCTCGTACAGCAGACCGAAGGTGGTCACCGGGTCGGGCGCGAACGCCATCCGGGTGTTGCACGCGGTGCACACCATCTCGTCGTCCGTTTCGTCGACCGTGAAGGTCACTTCGTCCAGGCACCAGGGGCAATCGAGCTGAATAGTCATGGCCCGATCCTCGGTCGGCTGCGCGACACCTCGCGTGTCGCGATGTCGGAGACTGGGCGCCACTGCGATTTACTTGCGTAATTGCGCAAGCAATGAGAGAATGACGCCGATGGAAAGCACGCTCACTGCCGACCTCGTCCGCGATCGCGCGGCCACGGTCGCCCGCGCCCTCTCGGACGCGAAGCGGCTGTGCGTCGTCGAGCGGCTGGCTGACGGCGAGCGATCGGTCAGCGACCTCTCCCGTGACGTCGGCTGCCAGGTGCCCAACATGAGCCAGCACCTGGCCGTCCTGCGCGCCGCGGGGATCGTCACATCCCGCCGTGAGGGGAGCACCGTCTTCTATCGGCTCGCGGACCCGCAGGTCCTCGAGGTCTATCGCATCCTCCAGCAGGTCGCGCGCTAGTCGGCGCGACCCGACACACCCGCAACCCAGCACATGGAAAGGACCGATTCGAATCCAATGTCCAACATTCAAGAGGCGACCGACGCCAACTGGGACGATCTCGTCCTGAAGAATGAGAAGCCCGTGATCGTCGACTTCTGGGCTGCCTGGTGCGGTCCATGTCGGCTGGTCGCCCCCGAGATCGAGAAGCTCGCCGAGAAGTACGCCGGCTCCGTCGAAGTCGTCAAACTGGACGTCGATGCCAACCCGCATACGGCGATGCACTACGGGGTGATGAGCATCCCCACCGTCGCGTTCTTCGCCCCCGGCGAGGCGCCTCGCGCGGCGGTCGGCTTCCGCCCTGCCGAGCAGCTCGAGGACGCCTTCGCCCTGGAGTCATTCGTCAAGACCGCCTGAGCTGCCCGAATCGGTCCAGTGAGCGCGCTCCGCGACGTGCGGGGCGCGCTCTTGCTTTTGGCTTCTATCCTGCAGACCTGATGCGCCACGGCCTGCCCCGCATGGCGGCCACGGCGCTCCCCGCCGCCCACCGCACGCTGGGCGCAGACCGCGGCCTGGTGATCATCTCCCAGGCCCGATACGTCGCGCTCCCGGATGAGGCTCGCGTCCAGGTCACGATGGACGCCAGGGCGACCTCCTACACGCCGAACAGCGGCAGCACGATCTACTACTACCCAGCGGCAGTCTTCGACGTGCAGCCGGGTATCGCCCGCCTCTCCGCCGGTTCGGGCTCGACGGGGCTGGGGGTGACGATCCTCAACGCCACCGCGGACTACACCGAGATCAAGGTGACCTTCGCCAGGCGCGTCTTCTATCGGCAGACGTACCCCTTCCAGGTCACCTTCGACCTGCCCGACCCGGGCGGCCTCCCCAACCGAAACCTGCGGATCGGCAAGAGCATCGTGGCCTTCCCGGTGTGGGCCTTCGGCAGCGCCGGTGAGCCGGGCAGCTCCGTACAGGTCGTCCTGCCGACTGGGTTCACGCCCAGCATCCAGGGCGACCAGATGGCGATCACCGCGGGGAGCGGCGGCGAGGTCGTCCTGTCGGCGAACACCATTCCCGATCCCACCGCTTTCTTTGCCTATCTCTCGGCGGATCGACCCGGCGCCTTTGTCACGACCGAGTTCAGCGTGCCGGTCAGGGGCGCCTCCGCCACGGTTGACGTGCGCGCCTGGGACGACGATCCGGACTGGGCGGCCCGACTGAAGGAGCTGATGACAAATGGGCTGCCGACGCTCGCGGACCAGATCGGCCTGGACTGGCCGGTGGCCGGCGACCTGCAGGTCGAGGAGGCGGCGATCAGCCGGCTCGGCGAGTACGCGGGCATGTACAACGACACCAACCAGACCATCCAGGTCCGATACGACGCCGATGGCGTGGTCGCACTCCACGAGGCGGCGCACATCTGGTTCAACGGCAACCTCTTCCGTGACCGATGGGTCCTCGAGGCCTGGGCGGAGTTCTACGGCGTGCAGGCGACGACCGCCCTTGGCGCCAGCGGCCAGGCCTACGACCTCACCAACGACCTGCTGGCCAGCAAGATCCCGCTCAACGACTGGGGCGCCCTGGGGACCGTGGATGCGAGCACGGAGAGCTACGCCTATGCCGCCAGCTACCACCTCGCGACCCTCATCTTCGCCCGCACCGATCTGGCCGGCCTGCGCTCCGTGTGGAACGCCGTGCATAACGGAGAGATGGCGTATCAGCCGGCCAATCCCGCCGGCAGGGCCGAGGCCGGGCGCCCGATCGCTTTCCTGGCGTGGCAGGAGCTGCTCGACCTGCTCGAGGAGCGCACCGGGGCCAACTACGACGACCTCTGGGCCGCCTGGGTCGTCAACCAGTCCCAAGCCCCGCTTATCGGCGAACGCGCCGACGCTCGAACGAAGTACGACTCGGTCGAAGCCGATGCCGGAGCGTGGAATCTGCCCTCCAGCCTTCGCCTCGAGATGGGCGCCTGGCGGTTCGACGCTGCGACCGCCGATCTCGATGCGGCGAGCGCGGTGCTCGATGAACGCGACCGGATCGCGGCGAGCGCGACGGCGCTGGACCTGACGCCTCCGTCGAACCTGAAGGCAGCCTTCGAGGGTGCCGACGGCCTCGATGCCGCGAAGATGGAGGCCGATCAGGAGCTCGCGCTGCTCGCCGCCCTCAAGGCAGCCGATACGCGCCTCGGACAGCCGGAGAACCCGTTCGAGCTGATCGGCCTCCTCGGCGCGGACCCGCAGCACGATCTCGACGCAGCCCGTGGCGACTTCGAGGCGGGCAAGCTCGACGCGGGCCAGGTCGCAACCGACGAAGCGGTCTCGATTCGCGACGGGGCGGAATCGGCCGGACAGGTGCGCGCCGCCTTCGGGGGTGTTGGCGTAGTGGTGATCGGGGTGGGCGCCTTCAGCGCTGCCCGGATTCGACGCAGGCGGCGCGCGCCGGCGGCGGACAGGCCCGAACCTCCGACGGATGCTCCGACCGATCCTCCGAGCGAGGAGACCGAACCGTAGGTCAAGGTCACGGTACCCTTGCCCTCGAGGTGAATCGCTCGATCCGCGCCGTCCTGCTCGGCACGTTCCTGCTCCGCTTCTCCACCGGCCTGGCCGGCGGCCTGCTGGCCATCTACCTCGCTCGCCTGCCGGCGCACGGCGGGCCGCACGTGCTGGCGATCGTGGCCGGCATCGTGGGAGCCGCCTACTTCGCCGCCGAGCTGTCGCTGTCACCGGTCTTCGGGGTGCTCGCCGACCGGCTCGGGGCGCATCGGGTCATGCAGTGGGGGCCGATCTTCGGCATCGCTGCCGTCCTCATGCGCGGGGTCACGCCATCCGGCATCGAGCTCGGGATCCTGATCGGGACCGGGATCTTCGTCTGGCTGGGCATCACCCGCTTCCTGGAAGGCGCGGCCGCAGGGTCGAGCATCCCCTCCATCCTCGGCTACATCGCGCTCGCCACCTCGGGCGACGAGGCGATCCGCGGTCGAGCCGTGGCGCGCTTCGAGGCGGCCACGCTGGCCGGGTTGGGGGTCGGCCTGGCGGTATCGGGCCAGCTCTTCGACCTGATGGGGGCCAACGCCTTCTTCGTCAACGCGGTCCTCTACGGCCTGGCGTACGCCGTCTATCGGTGGGGCGTGGCCGAGATCGCAGGATCCGAGCCGGCGTCGAGCGCGGGAGGGGCGGATCGGTTCAGCTGGCGTCGCTACCGCGAGGCCCTGGTCGGGTCACACGTCATGCTCCTGGCCCCGACCTGGATCGCGCTGAACGCGGTGATCGGCTCGTGGAGCAGCGTCTCGATCTTCCAGCTGATGAGCGAGCCCAACGCCAGCTTCGGCGACCAGGTGCTCAACGGCGGGCTGAGCGGGACCGAGCTGTCCGTCGGCCTCAGCATTGGGCTGATCGTCTTCTTCGCCGGGCTCTTCTACTGGGGCAACCGGTTCAAGAGCTATCGGCGCACGACCATCATCGGAGTCGGGATCGCCGGTGGCCTGGCGATGATGGCTGCGGTTTTCGCCCTCAACCACTCGCAGGGCTGGGGTCCGGTGGCGGTCGCCGGCCTGGTGGCGATCCTCCTCGCCGGGCTCTTCATCCTGGCCGGTGCCACACCCGCCGCGCTGGGTCTGCTGGCGGACATGACCGAGACCCACCCGCACGACCGCGGCGCGGTGATGGGGCTCTATTCGGTCTTCTTGGGGGTCGGCCAGATCGTCGGCTCCCTGGTCGGCGGGGCCACCGCCCAGTGGCGTGGCATCGACGGCCTCCTCCTCGGCAGCTTCGTGCTGCTGCTGATCGCCATCCTGCCGCTGCGCGGGCTGCGGGCCAACGAGCACCTGGTCGGCACGGTGGCGCCGAGCGGCTGAGCCCGGCCCGCCCCTGCGAGCGCCGGTAGAATCAGCGCTCCATGCGCCTCTCCAAGCTCTTCTTCACGTCCCTCCGCGACGATCCGGCCGAAGCCGAGATGGTCTCGCATCGGCTCCTCGTGCGCGCCGGCTACATCCGTCAGCTGGGCGCCGGGATCTACACGCTGCTGCCGCTCGGTTTCCGCGTCCAGCAGCGGATCGAGCAGGTGATCCGCGAGGAGATCGACGCCATCGGCGGGCAGGAGATGGAGATGCCGGTGGTCCACCCCGCCGACCTGTGGCGCGAGTCGGGGCGCTACCAGAAGATCGGGCCGGAGCTGCTGCGCTTCAAGGACCGCACCGGGCGCGACATGGTGCTGGCCATGACCCACGAGGAGGTGGTGGCCGACCTGCTGCGCGACCTGGTCAAGAGCTACCGGCAGCTGCCGGCCATCGTCTACCACTTCCAGACGAAGTTCCGCGACGAGCCTCGCTCTCGGGGCGGCCTGATCCGGGTCCGCGAGTTCGTGATGAAGGACTCGTACTCCCTCGACGCCGATGACGCCGGCCTGGATCTCTCCTACGAGGCGCATCACACCGCCTACGACCGGATCTTCGAGCGCCTCGGCCTGCCGATCGTGACCGTCGGTGCCGACGTCGGGATCATGGGCGGCAGCCTGGCCCACGAGTTCATGGTCCTCAACCCGCATGGCGAGGACACGCTCGTGCTGTGCGACAGCTGCGGGTACGCGGCCAACCAGCAGATCGCCACCGTCCGCAAGCCCGAGCCGCCGGCCGAGGAGCCGCTCCCCGTCGAGGAGGTCGCCACACCCCAGACGCCGACCATCGCCAGCCTGGCCGATTACCTCGGCGTGGGAACCGACCGCACCGCCAAGGCGACCTTCTTCGTCACCGGCGACGGGAGGCTCGTCACGGCCATCGTGCGCGGCGACTTCGAGGTCAATGAGACGAAGCTGTTCAACGCCGTCAAAGCCGTTGGCGGGCTGCGCCCGGCGCACGTGGAGGAGATCAAGGCCGCCGGCATGGAGCCCGGCTATGCCAGCCCGATCGGGGCGACCGGCACCACCGTGGTCGTCGACGACCTGGTGGCCCGCTCCCCCAACCTGGTGGCCGGGGCCAACAAGCATGGCTATCACCTGCGGAACGTGAACGTGGGACGCGACTTCACGCCCGACCTGGTGGTCGACATCACCAGCGCCCGCGAGGGAGACCCCTGCCCGCAATGCGGCACGCCGGTCGCACTGCGCAACGGGATCGAGGTCGGCAACATCTTCAAGCTGGGGACCGATTTCACCGACAAGCTCGGCGCCACCTACCTCGCCGAGGACGGCTCGCGACACTCGATCGTGATGGGCAGCTACGGGATCGGGCTGGGTCGCAGCCTGGCCTGCATCGTCGAGGTGCACCACGACGACAAGGGGATCGTCTGGCCGGCGGCCGTGGCGCCGTATGACGCGCACCTGGTGTCGATCGGGGCAGGGCGCGATCCAGCGGTGGCCGAGGCCGCCGAAGGGCTCTACCAGCGCCTGACCGATGGCGGCGTGGCGATCCTGTACGACGATCGCGACGAGTCACCCGGCGTGAAATTCACCGATGCCGAGCTGCTCGGCATGCCACGCATCATGACCATCTCGCCGCGGTCGCTGGCCGCCGGCGGGATGGAGGTGACCGAGCGGGCCAGCGGCGAACGATCGGTGCGGCCGATCGCCGAGGTCGAGGCAGAGCTGATCGCGGCTCGCTAGCGCAGCTGGGGCAGGATCTCCGCCCCGATCCGCTCCAGGCGGGTCAGGTCGTTCACGCCGCGCACGCTGGTGATGACGTGCTGCGCGCCGGCCTCCGCCAGCACGCCGAAGTGCTCGACCACCTCATCGGGCGACTGGTGCTCCAGGTCGATCCCCTGCAGGGTGGAGCGCTCGATCTCCTCGTAGGGTCGCCCCAGGCGCTCGCAGTGCTCGCGCAGCACCGCGTACTTGTGCGCGATCCGCTCGGGGCCGCCGAAGACGTTGCAGGCGTCGGCGTACTGGGCCACCAGGCGCAGCGTCTTCTGCTCCCCGCCTCCGCCGATCATGATCGGCACGCGCGGGCGCGACAGGATCTGCGGCGAGTTGAGGAGCCGAGTGGCGTTAACGTGCGTTCCGTCAAAGTTCTCGCCGCTGCCGCTCCCACCCGACCACATGCCGTGCGCCATCTTCAGCGTGTCTTCCAGCCACTCGAAGCGCTCGCGCAGCGGCGGCATCGGGAAGCCGAGCGCGCGTGACTCCTCCTCGTTCCAGGCGGCACCGATCCCGAACCAGGCGCGCCCGCCCGAGAGGACATCGAGCGTGGTGGTCGCCTTGATCCACAGCCCCGGCGATCGATAGTGGATGCCGCCGACCATCAGGCCCAGGCGCGCCCGCTCCGAGTTGGCTGCCATGAAGCCCAGGGCGGTCATCCCCTCGAGCATCGGCGCCTCTGGTGGGCCGAGACCACGGATCTGGAAGAAATGGTCCATCACCCAGATCGAGTCGAAGCCAACCTGGTCGGCGGTGCGCACCACGCTGGCCAGGGTGGGGCCGATTGCGGCGGGCCCGCCGGGCCAGGTGAAGTTGTTGATCTGGAGGCCGATCTTCATCGCTGGGCGCAATGTAGCGCGCGGAACCAATCCACGAATCGAGGCGTCAGGGGCACGATGAGCATCCTGGCGCGAGCCCTGCTGGCATTGCCACTCCTGCTCACCGCGTGCGCGGCGACAACTGCCGGCAGCGGACCCTCACTCGATGGCCGATCCTTCCTCTCCACCGCTGTGACCGATGGGGGCAGGACCCACCAGCTCGTCGCCCAGACCCGGATCCGAATCTCCTTCAAGGACGGCCAGATCTCGCTCTCGGCCGGCTGCAACACCATGGGCGGCGCGTACGCCGTTCATGACGGCCGGCTCGACGTGAGCAACCTGGCGACCACGGACATGGGCTGCGACGAGGTCCGCATGACGCAGGACGAATGGCTGGCCGGCTTCATCACCGCTGGCCCCACGATCCGCCTGGACGGCAACGACCTGCGGCTGGCGTCCGGGGAGACCGTCATCAAGCTCCTCGACCGGGAGGTCGCCGAGCCGGATCAGCCCCTGGTCGGCCCGACCTGGACGGTCGTCTCGGTCATCAGCGGCGACGCGATGTCGAGCGTGCCAGATGGCGTGGTCGCAACCCTGCAGTTCAACGCCGACGGAAAGGTCCTGATCAACACCGGCTGCAACGGAGCCGGCGGCACGTACACCGTCCGGGGCGACACGCTGGCCTTCTCCGACATCGTCACCGAGCTGAAGCTGTGCCAGGACCAGCGGAACGGCATGGAGGCCGCGGTGCTGGGCGTGGTGCGCGCCGGCGAGGTCACCTGCCAAGCTGCTCACCCTCACCGCCGGCGACAAGGGACTCCAGCTGCAGCCCAGCTAGGAGGCCGAGCGGTCAGCGCTCGACGGTGACGCCCCGCCAGAAGGCGACGTAGCCCTCCACGTTCTTGGCCTTTTCGGAGGCATCGGGGTAGTACCAGGCGGCGTCGAGGTTCTCCTTGCCGTCCACGGAGAGCGAGTAGTAGCTGGCGGTCCCCTTCCACCAGCATTCGGTGTGGGTGTCGCTCGGCTGCAGGTACTCGCGCTTCACCGTATCGGGCGGGAAGTAGACGTTGCCCTCGACGATCTCGAAGCGGTCGCTCTCCGCGATCACCGCTCCGTTCCAGGTTGCACGTGCCATGCGCGGATCGTAGCGCCGATGCAGGGGCGGCGCTCAGAGCACGTTGAGCGCCGCCCCTTGTTCCAGCCCCTCGCCCCCTGGCCCCCGGACGCTGGCCGCTAGACGGCCACCGCCTCTCGCTGGGGCTCGTAGGCCACGTCAACCAGCTGCCCCGCCAGGTAGGCGTCGTAGGCGGCCATGTCGAAGTAGCCGTGACCGGAGAGGTTGAACAGGATGACGCGCTCCTGGCCCGCCTCCTTCGCCTCGAGCGCCTCGTCGATCGCCGCGCGGATGGCGTGGCTGGACTCGGGCGCCGGGATGATCCCTTCGGTGCGGGCGAACTGGATCGCCGCCTCGAAGCAGGTGTTCTGGGCGTAGGCCCTGGCCTCGATGAAGCCCAGGTCGTAGAGGTGGCTGACCATCGGCGCCATGCCGTGGTAGCGGAGGCCGCCGGCGTGGATCGGCGCCGGGCGGAAGCCATTGCCCAGGGTGTGCATCTTCAGCAGCGGGGTCGTGCCGACCGTGTCGCCGAAGTCGTACCGGTATTCGCCCTGCGTCAGGGATGGACACGACACCGGCTCGACCGCCAGGAATCGGGTTCGGCTCTCGCCGGTCAGCTTGTCGCGCAGGAACGGGAACGCGATCCCGCTGAAGTTCGACCCACCACCGGCGCAGCCGATCACCACATCGGGCTGGTCGCCGGCCATGGCCATCTGCTTGATCGCCTCCTGCCCGATCACTGTCTGGTGGAGGAGGACGTGGTTCAGGACGCTTCCCAGCGAGTACTTGGTGTCGTCGTGCGTCGCCGCCACCTCGATCGCCTCGCTGATGGCGATCCCCAGGCTGCCGGTCGAGTCCGGATCGGCCGCCAGGATCGTCCGTCCGGCGTTGGTTTCGGTGGACGGTGAAGGCACCACCGTCGCGCCGAAGGTCTGGATGAAGCT
>VBJX01000086.1:13409-17610 GCA_005879775.1 Chloroflexota bacterium | reverse complement strand
CCATCAATGGACTGATGCCTCGGATCAAGCCCGCCGGCTGGTTCGCATACTGTGAGGTACGGACCACCACTTGATCAGGTCACCTCAGTTGCCGGGGTCGCAGATCTCAGCGGAGGCGAGCTCCGGGCCTCCAAGGCCGCCGGTTACGAGCACCCTGCCGTCCGGCAGCAGCGTTCCGAAGCAACGTCCTCGTTGCCGGCGAACGCGTACAGCGCCCGTCAGAGGCGATCGGCGTCCTGGCGGTAGACCGCCTCCACCTCGCCTAAATGCCACAACGGAAGCCACGACTGAAGCCACTATGTCCATACAGGGACGGATCGGGCCAGAAAGGTGACAGCCGAAACGTGTTCCAGGGATGATCGTGGACCGCGCTGCCGCTGAAGACTGGATCCGAGCGCACATCCAGACGGTCGGCGCCATCGAGATCGCGCATGAGCGCCCCTGGTCGACCGTGCTTCGCGTTCCGATCTCCGATAGCGTCGCCTGGTTCAAGGCCTGCGCGCCGATCCAGGCATTCGAGCCGGCGCTCACAGCAGCCCTCTACGCCCGATGGCCGGACCGTGTCCCCGAGGTGCTCGCCCACGACGTCGACCGTGCTTGGATGCTCCTCGCCGATGCCGGCACGCCACTCAGCGAGTCGGGCAACCCGCCGGACGCGTGGCTCGTCGCCCTGCCGCTCTACGCCGAGCTGCAGCGGGGCGAGATCGCTCATGCGGCAGAGCACCTGGCGAGCGGCGTCCCAGATCTGCGCCTGCCCGCGTTGCCGGCGCGTTACGAGGAGCTCATGGCGCAGGACCTGCCGCTCGCCGAGGGTGAGATTGATCGGCTGAAAGGCCTCGCTCCCCGCTTCGCGGCCCTGTGCGACCAGCTTGCCGCATACGGGCTTCCGGACACCATCCAGCACGACGACCTTCACATGAAGAACGTCTACGCGCATGGCAACCGCCTGCGGCTGCTCGACTGGGGAGACTCATCGGTCTCGCAGCCGTTCGCCTCGCTGGTGGTGACCTTCCGATTCCTAGAGGAGGTCACCGGCCTGCCGCCGGACGACCCCTGGTTCGCGCGGCTGCGCGATGCCTACCTGGAACCGTGGGGTCGAGGGCTCGCCGCCGCATTCCCGCTCGCGCTGCGGGTGGGCACGGTCGCGCACACCTTCGGCTGGGCCCGCCAGCGGGGCGCACTGTCAGGAAAGGAGCACGTCGACTTCGATCGCGGGTTCTCGATCGTCCTGCGGCGGGCGCTCGGTCAGCTCTGCGACTGAAGCCCGACGAGCCTGGGTCTACAGCCCCGGGAAGTTGAGGCCGCCCTCCGTGACCTGGTCCGATGGCGGCGGGCTGACGGTCACCGGCTCGTTGAACTTGCTGAAGGTGACCTTGGCCGTGATGCTGCCGCTGGTAGCCGTGACCTTGGTCGGGCGCTCGGTCAGCTCTGCGACTGAAGCCCGACGAGCCTGGGTCTACAGCCCCGGGAAGTTGAGGCCGCCCTCCGTGACCTGGTCCGATGGCGGCGGGCTGACGGTCACCGGCTCGTTGAACTTGCTGAAGGTGACCTTGGCCGTGATGCTGCCGCTGGTAGCCGTGACCTTGGTCGAGACCTCGGTCAGCCAGAGCTTGTCGCGGTTGAAGAGCAGGTCGAGGACGACGTCGCCGGTCAGCGACTCCATGGGGCTCGCGCTCCCCGGCTCGGCGCTTTCGACGACCGATTTCGGGATCGTGACCTGCACGTGGTAGCACTTGACGTCGCCGCAGTCGACGTCGTCGAGCTTCTTGCTGACCACGCCGTCCTTGGCGAGCAGCTTTCCGATCTCGGCCAGCGCCATCGCCTTGGGATCCAGGCCGCCCCATGCGGAGGCACCCGAAGACCCCGCACCCGATGCGCCCGGGCTGGGCACCGGAATTGGCTGATGAGCCCACTTCTCTCCGGTGAGGGTCGTCTTCACGTAGGCGTCTGAGCCGAGCACGATCACCTCGCCGGCCAGCCCGAGGAACGTGGGCACCTCGAAGGAGAAATGCCCCTGCCCGCTGGTCGCGAAATCGCCGCTGGCCTTGGTCCCATCCAGGCTGATCTCGGCGCCCGACGTCGAATCGGTGAAGCTGCCACTGACCGTCGCGTTGAGGTGCAGGCTGGACAGGTCGGCGGTCGCTGCCAGGCCCTGGGTGATGATCTCCTTGGGGTCGGTCAGCGTTTGCCCGCCCGCGCAAGCTGCCAGGATGATCAGGGCGACGAGAGTGGCGGCAAAGGGCGCGAGTCTGCGGGACACGGAAGGCTCCTGGCGACGGATTGGCCTCGGCAGCATACGCCGGGTGCCCGAAACCGGAATGAACCGATGGTCCGGCCGGCCCATCCGCTACCGTTCAGAGATGCGTCGCGTGGAACGAAGCGCCGAGATCGGCGCCACCCCCGGGGAGATCTATGCCTTCCTCGCCGATCCTGCCAACCTGCCCCGCTGGCAGACCGGGATCGTGAGCGCCGAGCGCACCTCTCCCGGCCCGATCCGCACCGGCTCGACGGCCCGAGTCGTGCGCGAGCTGATGGGCCAGGAGATCGCCGCCGACATCACCATCACCGAAGCCGATGAGGATCGGCGCCTGGTCCTCACCTCGAAGGTGAGCGGAATCGGCGTGACCGCCGCCCTGGATCTCACGCCGCGAGACGGCGGCACCCTGGTCGCCTTCTCGATGGAGATCCGCGCCGAGAGCCTGTTCATGGCTCCCGTGGAGGGGATCGTGGCCGGCGCCGCCGAGCAGGAACTGGACAGCAGCCTGGCTCGTCTGCGCACGGCCCTGACCGAAACGGACGACCGATGAGGGCCTTCGTCACTGGCGCCGGTGGATTCATCGGCGCAGAGGTGGCGCGGCAGCTCCGAGCCCGGGGCGACGGGGCGGTCACCCTGGTGCGCCGGCCCGACCACGAGCAGGAGCTGCGCGACATCGGCTGCGAGCTGGTCGAGGGCGACCTCGTGTCGATGCCGCAGGACGCATTGGTTGACGCCATGCGCGGCAGCGATGCGGTGTTCCACCTGGCAGGCAGATATCGGATCGGTATCAGGGCCACGGAGCACGCGGCAATGTACGCCTCCAACGTGGTCGCCACCCAGCGGGCGCTCGACGCCGCCATTGCTGCCGGCGCGCCTCGGATCGTGCATGTCTCCACCGCGAACGTGCTGGGAGACACGAAGGGCCGCGTCGTGGACGAGACCTACGAGCGCCCGCAGCCTCCCCGCTTCCTCTCGTACTACGACGAGACGAAATACCTGGCCCATCGCGCGGCCGATGAGCGAATCGCCGCGGGCGCACCGATCCTGATCGCCGTGCTTGGGGCGGTCTATGGGCCGCATGACCCCTCGCAGCTCGGCGAGACCATTGCCCAGGCAATGGCCGGCACCCTGCCCGCCGTCACATTCCCGGACCTCGGCGCGAGCATGGTCCACGTCGCGGACGTGGCCGCCGGCATTCTCCTCATCCACGAGCAGGGCAAGATCGGCGAGTCGTATGCGCTCGCTGGCGAGATCGTCACCGGGCGGGAGCTGGTGCGTCGAGCGGCCGCGATCGGCGGGCATCGGCCTCCGAGACTGACCGTGCCGGGCCTGTTGCTCCGCGGCATCTCGCCGCTCGGCGGGCTGATCGGGCCGCTGATGGGACAGGCGCCCAACTTTGGCGAGCTGGTTCGTGCCGCAGATGGGGTCACCTACTGGGTCTCGAATGCCAAGGCGAGACGAGAGCTCGGCTGGGAACCCCGCGATCTCGAGACTGGACTGCGTTCGCTCTTGACCTAGACTCGCAGTGAAAATTCGGCGCCGCTGGCTAGGTCCTCAATCCGCGGATCGCGCCGATGGAGTCCCGGATGGACCCGATCGCTTCGGTGACGAGCGGCGCCGGCCCCCCATAGACTCGAAATGAGTCGACGATCAGGACACCCAGCAGCGCGACTTCGATCCCCTTGGCGAGATACGCCATGTCGTACCTGGGACCCATCATGAGCCAGCCAAGAATGGTCGCGAGGGCGAACCCAAAGAGGCCCACGCGTGGCAGCCAGCTGAAGCGAACCACGATCGGCAAGCTGACCGATGCGCCAATCACGATCGCCACCGCCAGCAGGGCATAGCCGATCGCGTTCAGCATGAAGAGCATCCCTCCGAGGGTCGAGTGGATGTACGCCGTCGAGAGCGTCAGTGCCACGATGGCCGCGGTCAGCAGAGCGC
>VBJX01000086.1:11150-13354 GCA_005879775.1 Chloroflexota bacterium | reverse complement strand
CAATATATGACTCATGTCAAGCAGGCTCGTGGGCGCGTCGCTCAGTCGTTGCATGGTGCCTCATTGTCGGTCAGCCGGGACCCTGCGGTATACTCCCGCGCGAACGCGATGACGCGGAGCAGTAGGCGGCTGCCTCGATCTGCTGCGAGCCGGGACGGTGCAAGCCGGCGATCCGAAAGGCCCCGAACTCACCCGCCGAGCAGCCTGGCGACGAGCCGGGCCGGGATGGCGTCCGATAGCAGCGCCGATGAGTGGACCGACCGTGGGGTTGTAGCTCAGCTGGGAGAGCACCTGCATGGCATGCAGGGGGTCGGGGGTTCGAGTCCCCCCAGCTCCACCAACCTCTGGTCGGTCAAGTCAGCGTGGTACCGCGAAGGCCCCCTTCGTCCTGACGAGAGGGGGCTTTGTTGTACCCGCAGCGAGTGGCGCAAAGTGGACGTGATGATGGACGGCGACGCGGCGACCAGCAGCAGTCAGGCACAGATGGCCCGGGACGGCCGGCACTGGATCCTGCGCCCTGCCCGACCGACCGATGCACGCGCCCTTGCCCAGCTCTTCGCCGCGGTGCGCGCCGAAGGCCGCTGGCTGGTCACGCCGCCGTCTGCGGTGAGCCAGCCGTCGGAGGCCTTCTTCATCGGCGAGATGATTCGCGACAACGATGCCCTCTCGCTGGTCGCCGAGGCGGATGCCGAGGTGGTCGGCAACGTCCTGATCAGCGTGGAGCGCAGCGTGGTGAGCGACCACGTCGGGACCCTCTCGATCTGCGTCGCCGATGGCTGGCGCGACGTGGGGATCGGTGCCGCGCTCGTCGCCGCCGCCCAGGAGTGGGCGCGCCGGGCGGGCCTCGCCAAGGTCGCGCTGGGCGTCTTCCCGGACAACGAGCGCGCCATCGCCGTCTACGAGCACGCCGGCTTCGTCAGCGAGGGCCTGCGCCGCCGGCAGTACCGAGCGCCGGGGGGCGGCTACCGCGACGAGCTGCTGATGGCCTGGTTCCCCGAGCCATGAGGGTGCAGCCATGAAGGCCGATCCGATCCGCGCCCGCTCCTTCGACGCCTGGGCGGACGAATACGACCGCTTCCGTCCGGGATACCCGGACGAGCTGTTCGACGCCATACAGCAGCGGCTCGAGCTGTCGCCGCGTCCGCAGGTGGTGGACCTGGGCGCCGGGACAGGCCGCGCCTCACTGGCCATGGCCGAGCGCGGCTGGCGGGTGACGGCGGTGGAGCCGGGGCAGGCCATGCTGGACGTGCTGCGCGCCCGAGCCACGGACGCCGGGCTGCTGGTGGCCACCATCCAGGCGGACGCGGAATCGACCGGGATCGATCCGACCTCGGTCGACCTCGTGACCGCGGCGCAGTCGTTCCACTGGTTCGACGCCGATCAGGCGCTGAACGAGATGGCACGCATCCTGCGCCCCGGCGGCGGGATCGCGCTCTTCTGGAACGTCCGCGACCCGGAGCGCTCGCCGTTCCTGGCCGACTACTCCGGCCTGCTGCGCAGGTACGCCCAGAGCGGGGAGGATCCGGGGATCGGGCGCTACGAGTCCGTCGGTCGCGACGACACGCGCCATGCCCTGGAGAGCAGCGGCGCCTTCGAGCCGCACGAGCTGCTGCAGCTGCGCCAGGAGGTGGCCATGAGCCCCGGCCAGTTCATGGGCATGGCATTCACCGCTTCATACATCCGCGCGGCGCTGAGCGCCGCCGACCAGGATCGGTTCCGGATGGAGCTCGGCGCCCTGCTGGGCCGCCACGGACACGACGGAGACCGCCCGTTCCCCGTCCCGTACCGCATCGACTGCTGGATCGCACGAAGGAGAGGCCGATGAGCACCCGACCGGCGCGGTTCGAGCCCGCCACGTACGAGAGCACCTGGCGCGAGCGCTGGGAGGCCGATGGGCTGTATCGGGCTGACGACGATGGCCCGCGCGCCAAGCACTACCTGCTGACCATGTATCCGTACACCAGCGGCGACGTGCACATCGGCCACTGGTATGCCGTCACCGGGCCCGATGTGGTGGCCCGCATGCGCCGCATGCAGGGGCTCAACGTCATGTTCCCGATGGGCTTCGACTCCTTCGGGCTGCCCGCTGAGAACGCCGCGATCGACCGCGGCATCCATCCCGCGGTCTGGACCTACGCCAACATCGACCGGATGCGGGAGCAGTTCCGCACCGTAGGCACCATGTTCGGCTGGTCGCGCGACGT
>VBJX01000086.1:0-11129 GCA_005879775.1 Chloroflexota bacterium | reverse complement strand
CGTATCGGGCCTTTGCCGCGGTCGACTGGTGCCCCAAGGACCAGGTGGTGCTGGCGCGCGAGCAGGTGGAGGGCGCTGATCGCCGCTGCTGGCGCTGCGGCACGCCGTGCATCAAGCGCGACCTGGAGCAGTGGTTCTTCCGCATCACCAGGTACGCCGACGAGCTGCTCGACTTTTCGAAGATCGACTGGCCGCAGCCGATCAACCTGATGCAGACCAACTGGATCGGGCGCTCGGAAGGAGCCGAGGTTGACTTCCCGGTGGAGGCCGATGGCGTCGACCCGATCCGCGTCTTCACCACGCGCGTGGACACCATCTACGGGGCCACCTTCATGGTGCTCGCCCCCGAGCATCGCGCGGTTGCGGCGCTCACCAGCGAGGAGCAGCGGGCCGAGGTGGAGGCCTACGTGGCCCAGGCGCGCCGCGAGACCGAGATCGAGCGGATGAGCACCGAACGCGAGCGGGCCGGCGTCTTCATCGGCGCCCAGGCCGTCAACCCGATGACCAACGAGCGGATCCCGATCTGGATCTCCGACTACGTGCTCCCCGGCTACGGCACAGGCGCGGTGATGGGCGTCCCCGCCCACGACGAGCGCGATTACGCCTTCGCGACCCGCTACCAGCTGCCGATCCGCTACGTCGTCCGGCCGCGCGGCAGCGACCTGCCCGATGGCCAGGCGTTCCTGCCGCACACCGCTGACGAGGTGCTGGTCGACTCCGGCGAGTTCACGGGCATGCCTGCGGCGGATGCGATCCCGGCCATCACCACCCGGATCGCCGAGCTGGGGCTGGGTGGGCCGGCGGTCAGCTACCGGATCCGTGACTGGCTGGTCAGCCGCCAGCGCTACTGGGGGCCACCGGTGCCGATCGTGTACTGCGACGTCCACGGTCCGCAGCCGATCCCCGACTCGGAGCTGCCGGTCCTGCTGCCGGCGGACGTCGACTTCGCATCGACCGGGGTGAGCCCGCTGCAGTCGCACGCCGAGTTCCTGGCGGCGCGCTGCCCGATCGATGGCGGGCCGGCACGCCGAGAGACGGACACCCTGGACACCTTCGTCGACTCCGCCTGGTATTTCCTGCGCTACTGCTCGCCGCACGACGCGGAGCGGCCGTGGGACCCCGAGGCGGTAAGGCGCTCCGCGACCTGGGCCACCTCGACTTCGACGAGCCGTTCCTGGCCCTGCGCAACCAGGGTCAGATCCTGGGCGCCGATCACCAGCGGATGAGCAAGAGCCGCGGCAACGTGGTCAACCCGGACGACCTGGTGGCGCGCTACGGCACCGACACCGTGCGTCTCTTCCTGATGTTCATCGGGCCATGGGACCAGGGCGGTCCGTGGAGCGCGACCGGGATCGAGGGGGTGCATCGCTTCCTGGCGCGGGTCTGGACGCTGGCACAGGCCGACCCTCCCGGGAGCCCCCCGGCGACTTCGGGGGAGCTGCTGGGCTCGGTGGAAGAGCTGACCCGGGCGTTGCGCGCCGCAACGCATCGGACCATCCGGGAGGTGGGCGAGGACTACGCCGAGCTCCACTTCAACACGGCGATCTCCAAGCTCATGGGGCTGGCGAACGCCATCGTCCGGGCAGGAGACGCGGGCATGGTCGGCAGCCAGGCGCACGACGAGGCGGTCGACGCGCTCCTGCTCCTGCTGGCCCCTGCCGCGCCGCACCTCACCGAGGAGCTGTGGGCGCGCCGCGGACACCCGTACAGCGTTCACCAGGAGGCGTGGCCGGCCTACGATCCGGCGTTGACCGCCGCCGAGACGATCGAGCTGCCGGTGCAGGTCGACGGCAAGCTGCGCGACCGCCTGGTGGTCACGCCGGACACCCCTGCCGAGGAGATCGAGCGGCTGGCCCTCTCCAGCGAGCGGGTGCAGGCCTACCTCGCCGGGCGGCCGCCGTTGCGCGTGGTGCAGGTGCCGGGGCGCCTGGTCAACGTCGTGACTCCGCCGCGGGAGTAATCCTCCGCACGGACCAGTCGGCACCGATCACCCGGCGGTAATCGGCCGATAAGGGGGCGCGCTCTAGCCTGTCGCTCCTGCTTCCGGGGCCCGGCGTCGAGTGCCCGGACGTCCGTGCCCCGGACAGGGCATCTCCACCATGCTCGCCTCCCGCGAGGGAGGAGCCGATGGCGTTGGGCGACCGGATCGCGATCGGCGCGCTTGGATCGGCCCTCGTGGCGCTGGCGCTGGCCGGCTGGCTGATGCTGGCGCCGATCGCGGAGGGGGACCCGGGCGCCTCGTTCGACCCGCTGGCGGCGGTGCCCTCCGCGACCGCGGCTGCGCACCCGGGCGGGACCGTGGTCGTCGACGTCGAGGGCGGCATCGCAAGACCGGGGATCGTGCAGCTGCCCGGTGGGTCGCGCGTAGCCGACGCGATCGCCGCCGCGGGCGGCTACTCCACCCTCGCCGACCTGGCGGCGGCCGCCGCCCAGATCAACCTGGCATCGACCCTGCGCGACGGTCAGCAGGTGCTCGTGCCGCTGATCGGAGGGAGTAGCGGGGGCTCGGGCGGTTCCGGCGGGGGCGGGGGCGGCCTGGTTGACCTGAACAGTGCCTCGGCAGAGGCGCTCGACGCGTTGCCGGGGATCGGCCCCGTGACCGTCCAGAAGATCCTCGCCGCCCGCACCGACCAGCCATTTGCCACCCTGGAGGAGCTGGTCGAGCGGAAGGTGATGACCAGCTCGCAGCTCGAGGGGATCCGCGACCTCGTGACCCTCGGCTGACGCCGGGCCATGGCCACCCGACTGGTCCTGCCCGGCGGACTGCTGGGCACCATCATCGGAATCCTGGCGGCCGATGGACGGCAACTTGTGCCCGCCCTTGTCGTCGGAGGCGTCGGCTTGGTCGCGGGGGCTCTGATGCTGCCGGCCGGGCGGCGGACGGCCGGGCTGGCAGCCCTGGCACTGGCGTTTGGCGTGGCGCTCGGTGGATGGCGGGGCGCGGCGATCGCGCTCCCCAGCGGGCCAGGCAGCGTCGCCGCCCTCATCGGGCAGGGAGAAATGGTGCTGGCCGGCACGGTGGCCGACGACCCGAAGCCCAACGGGACGTCACAGCAGGTCACCCTGACTGCGCTGAGCGTGACCAGGCCGGGCCTGGTCGGCGGGCCCCTCCGCGGGCGCATCCTCGCCCAGCTGCCGCGAACGACGCCGCTGGCGGTCGGCGAGCGGGTGCTCCTCAGCGCCCAAGTGGAAGCGCCGCAGCCGTTCGACGACTTCGACTATCCCGCCTTTCTGGCGCGCCAGGGGATCGGCGGGATCGTGCGCGCGCGGGACGTCCGGATCGTGGGGACCGCGGGCGGCGGGTTGGCAGAGGGCGCGGCCGGAGCCCGTAACTGGCTGCTCGCCGGGCTCTACAACGTCGTCCCCGAGCCGGAGGCGGCTCTGGGGGCCGGCATCCTGCTCGGCGCTCGCGCCGGGATCGCGCCCGAGGTGAGCAGCGCCTTCGCCACCGCCGGGCTCACCCACGTCGTGGCCATCTCGGGCTGGAACATCGCGATCGTCGCGGCCCTCATTGCCGCCTGTACGCGGTCGCTCGAGACGCGTCGCGGCGGGCGCTGGCTGGCAGCGATCCTGGGATCCACCGCGGTCGGCGGATATGTACTCCTCACCGGCGCATCGCCATCCGTTGTCCGGGCTGCGCTGATGGCCGGTGCCCTGCTCATCGCGCGCTTCGGCGGGTCTCGCGCCCATGCGGCTTCGGCCCTGGCAGCTGCTGCGCTCGTGATGCTGGTCGCCGCCCCCGCGGTCCTGTGGGACGTTGGCTTCCAGCTTTCGGCGCTGGCGACAGCCGGACTCATCGGCTTTGCGGCTCCGCTCGAGGCGCGGCTGGCGAGCTGGCCTGGCTGGCTGCGCGAGCCCGTGGCGTTGACCCTCGCCGCCCAGCTGGCCACGCTGCCCGTGCTGCTCACCACCTTCGGCCGCCTGTCGCTGGTGGCGCCGCTGGCCAACGTGGTGGTCGTCCCCCTCGTGCCGCTGGTGATGGCTGCCTGCGCGGTCGCGGCCCCCGTCGGCGCCATGGACGCGGCCTTCCATGTCCCGATCCTCGGCGATCTCGCCACGCGCGCCAGCGGCGGCTGCGCATGGCTCCTGCTGACGGCGATGATCGGCGCCGGGCGGGCGGCGGCTGCCCTTCCATTCGCCTCGCTGCCCATCACCGCGCCGGCCTGGGTGGCGGTCCCGTGGTATGGCGGACTGGGCTTCGCCTGGCGCCGAATGCATCGCGGAGGCGAGGCGGAACCGCCGCCAGAGACCACGCCACTGCGAACCTCATCGCCACCTCGAGAGCGGAAATGGCTCAGAGGCCTGCGGGGCGTTGTGACTCGCCTCCTGCGGCCGTGGGCGGTTGCTCCGGCACTCTGCCTGGTGCTCGTGGGGGCCTCGGCTGGCACCCTCCCCGACGGGCGGCTGCACCTGACCATGCTCGACATCGGCCAGGGAGACGCGATCCTGGTCCAGGGCCCGAGCGGCAGGACGCTGCTCATCGACGGCTGACCGGATCCGGATCTGCTCGTACGCCGGCTGGGGGAGGAGCTGCCGTGGTGGCAGCGGCGGATCGACATCGTGCTCCTGACCCACCCGCACCAGGACCACGTCGGCGGCCTGCTGGCCGTCCTCGAGCGCTACCAGGTCGGGCTCGTCATCGATCCCGATCGGCCCTACCCGAACCCGACCTACGCCCGATTCCTGGAGGAGGCGCGGGCCGAGCCGGGTGCCCGGATCGTGGAGGCTCGCTTCGGCCAGGTTCTCGATCTCGGCGAGGGAGCCACGTTCCGGATCCTCTTTCCGGCCCCGGCTGACGTGGTGGCGCCCCTCCCCGACAACGACATCAACAACGCCTCGGCCGTCGGGATCCTGCGCCATGTCGGCTTCACCGCGCTCCTCACCGGCGACGCCAAGGGACCGATCGAGGACCTTCTCGCCCAGCGCGGACTGCTCCAGCAGATCGACGTTCTCAAGGTCGGGCACCACGGGTCGAATGCGAGTACCACCCCCGACTTCCTGGCGGCGGTCAACCCGATCGCGGCGCTCATCTCCGCGGGCGTTGGCAACCCGTATGGGCACCCGCATCGCGAGACAATCGAAAAGCTGGCCGCCGTCCCCGGCCTCCGGACCCACCGGACCGATCTCGAGGGCAGCATCGAGGTGATCAGCGACGGCCGACGGTTTCGGGTGACCAGTCGCGTGGCCGATGACGGCTGGCGCCCGGTACACACCGAGACGGCGCCATTGGGTCGCGGGACTCCGGGTAGGATCGGCCTGTGGTTGTTCCCACCCGTGATGAAGCCGATCGGCTGCTCGCGAGCCTCGACCTCCCGGAAGGGATCGTGGTCCACTCACGTGGCGTGGCACGCGTCGCCGCCGAGGCGGCGCGCCTCCTTGCGGCCACGGGCCACGAGCTTGACCCGCAGCTCGTCGAGGTCGCCGCCCTGCTGCACGACATCGACAAGCCGGCGACCCGCCGCAGCGGGGAGCCTCATGGCCTGGTCGGAGCACGGCGGCTGACCGAGCTGGGCTACGGCGAGCTGGCGGGCCCGGTCGCATCGCACCCGGTGAGCTGCCTCCTCGATCCAGAGCGCTTTCCGAGCGGCTGGCCGGCCGTCCTGGTGGCGATCGCCGATCGCCATGTGGACCAGCGCTTCGTCAGCGTCGACGAGCGGATCGACGGCATGGCCCGCCGCTACCCGCAGTACCGCGAGCAGCTGGAGGCTTGCCGTGCCCCGGCGCACGCGCTGGAGGCGTCCCTGGCCGACGCCCTCGGGATGAGCGGCGAGCAGCTCGTCAGCGCCCTGCGCGACGCATGGGAGCACGGAGAGGAGGGCCAGCCGTGAGCGCCTGGCTCCTGCTGGTCCACGGGGACGACGATGCGGCTGAACAGACCGAGATCGTCCCGGCCAACAGCCCCGATGAGGCAGCCATCGACCGAGCCCGTGTCGAATCGGCATCGGTTGGCCTGTTCGGCGCCCACCTGGCCGTCCTCCGCCAGCCACTGCGGGCAGCCGGACGCTCGACCGCCGCCAGCGAGAAGCTCATTGCCCTGGTCACCACCCTGCCCGACGGCGCTGCGCTGGCGCTCGCCGAGATGCGCCCGTCCCGTGAGGTGGGCCGCCCACCGGCGCTCCTCGCCCGCCTGGAGGAGGCAGTCACCGGCCGCGGCGGCAGCGTCGAGAAGCGGGACGCGCCGCGTCGCAACGAGCTGCAGGCCTGGATCCGCGGCCACGCGGCAACGAACGGCATCGCCCTCGAGCCGCGTGCGGCCGGGCTCCTCGCCGAGCGAATCGGCGGGGCGATGTGGGAATCGGACATTGAGCGCGGTGAGCAGACCCGGGTTGCCGATGGCGAGCTCCGCAAGCTGGCGACCTACGCCGGCGAGCGACCGATCACCGCCGCCGATGTCGAAGCGCTGGTGGCCGACACACGCCCGGCGAGCCTGTTTGCCATCTCCAACGCCATCGACCGACGCGACGGAGCCGCCGCCGCCGCCGCCCTCGATCGGGCACTCGCGGCCGGTCTGCCGGTGCTGCGCATCATGGGCGCCCTCCAGGGACGGGTGGCGGACCTGATCGTGGCGCGCGACCTGCTGGCGCGCGGGGCGACCCCCCAGGAGCTGGCGCGGCGGGTGGGACGGGGCAACGTGCGCACCGCGGAGCGCGTGGCGGAGGCGGCCGGACGCTACTCGGGCGCTGAGCTGGAGGCGATGCTGCGCGGCCTGTTCGAGGCCGACCTGGCGATCAAGGAGAACCGGATGGCCGAGGAGCCGGCGGTGAGCGCCTGGCTGGGGGAGTTCCTGCTCGGCACGCGCCGGGCGGGAGGAGGGACGCGGAGCTAGGCGGCTCCGGCCCGCAGCACCCGGTCGCTCTGGATGGCGAAGGTGCACTGCGCCCCGCCGAGCCCCAGGATGCCGATCAGCTGGCGATCGACGTACAGCTGGCGGCAGGGAATGCACAGGGCGCCGGGGATCGCGAAGAAGAGGCGCTCCTCGGCAACGGCGTCGCGGAAAGCGGTGTCGAACACGCTCGACAGCAGCGTCCCGCCGCAGAAGCGACAGGTCTCGTCCACGGTCGCGTCGTCGTATGGCTGGTCGTCCACGGCGCGAGCATGGGATCGGGCCAGATCGGGCTCAATAGGAGGACTGTGGCATCCGCGGGTAGTACCCCCCTAGTACCCCCGGAGCCGATCAGACGACGCGGACCACCTGCGTGGCGTTGCTCCACAGCCGCTCGAGGCCGTAGTACTCGCGCTCCTCGGGGGCGAAGACGTGGACGATGACGCTCCCATAGTCGAGCAGGATCCAGCGGGCGGTGCCGCGCCCTTCGACCCCCAGTGGCCGGATCCCTTCCTCCCGGAGCTCGTCGACGATGGCGTGGCCGAGGACCTGCACCTGGCGCTCGCTGCGGCCGCTGCAGATCACGAAGTAGTCGGCCATGGTGGTGACCTCGGCGGTGCGCAGCAGCACGACGTCGCTCGCCTTCTTGTCCGAGGCGACCTCCACGATCCGATGGGCGAGGTCGCCCGGGTCCAGCTCGGTGCGCGCCTGCGTCGGTTGCTGCAGCTCGTCCTTCGTTGGTGGTCTCACGCTCGCGCTGAGCGTCGGTAGAGGCCGCGCTCGCGAATCAGCTCCTCCACGGCCCGCGGCACAAGGTAGCGGATGGTGCGCCCAGCCGCCACCCGCTGGCGAATCTCGGTGCCGCTCAGCTCGAGCGCCGGGCCAGCCAGGAGATGGATCCGTTCGGCGGCCGGTCCGAAGCGCGCGCGGAGGGTGTCCGGGTCGGGCATCGGCGTCCCCGGGCGCGGACCGACCGCCCACTCGGCCAGCTCCAGCAGCCGGTCCGGCTCGCGCCAGGTGTCGATCTGGGCCAGGGAGTCGGAGGCCATCAGCAGGAAGAGGCGCGTCTCAGCGCCGTGGCGCTCTCGAAGGGCCTCGATGCTCTCCACGGTGTACGACGGGCCGGGGCGTTCCATCTCCACCAGGCTGATCTCCAGGAGCGGGTCACCGGAGATCGCCAGGCGGGCCATCAGCACCCGGTCGGCGGCATTCGTGATCTGCCGCCCCGACTTGTGCGGTGGCCGGGCGGCAGGCATGAGCAGCACGCGATCCAGGCCCAGGGCATCGGCCGCGAGCGTCGCCAGCCACAGGTGCCCGAGGTGTGGCGGGTCGAAGGTGCCGCCCAGGATGCCGATCTTCAGCGGAAACGCGGCGGCGCTGCGCTCCGGCAGCGGGTCGGGCTCAGCGGCGGGCACGCCCGAGCCGGCGGCCGTGAGATGTGGCCCCGCCGCGCGCACCGTGGCAGGGCTCACGCCTCGTCGCCCCATTCGAGCTCCACGCCCCCGATGTGCACCACGGTCCCCTCCTGCGCGCCACGCAGGCGCAGCTCGGCGTCGATCCCCAGCCGCTCCAGCAGGCGCTGGAATCGCTCCCGAGACTCGGCGTTGGTGAAATCTGTCCGCGCCGCGGTCGTTTCGATCCGGCGTCCCCGAACGCGCAGGCCTTCGCCTTCGGCGATCACCTCCCAGCCGGCCTCCAGCGGGTCGAAGCGATGGACGCGCATTTCGGCCGATGGAGCGGCCGGCACGGACTCCGCCTCGGCGAGCGACGCCGCCAGGCGCCGGCGGAGCTCAGCCAGCCCCGTTCCCCTCTGGGCGGAGACGGCAATCGGCTGGCTGCCGGTCGCCTTCAGAGCGGCGCGCACCGCCGGCCACTGCGCCTTGGCCTCGGACAGGTCCTGCTTGGTGACGACCAGGGTCATCGGCCGCTGGAGAAGCGCAGGATCGTGGTCGCCCAGCTCGGCAACCACCGACTGCCAGGAGGCGACCGGATCGGGCGCCGCGCCGTCGACCACCCCCACCAGGACGCGGGTGCGCTCGACGTGGCGCAGGAACTCGTGTCCCAGCCCGCGCCCCTCGTGGGCGCCCTCGATCAGGCCGGGCAGGTCTGCGATCACGGCGCGCCGCTCGTCGTCGAACTCGAGGACGCCCAGGTTGGGGCTGATGGTGGTGAAGGCGTAGGCGCCGATCGCCGGCGTCGCCGCGGTGAGCGCCGCCAGCAGGGTCGATTTCCCGGCATTGGGTGCGCCGACCAACCCGATGTCGGCGATCGCCCGGCTCTCCCTTCTCGGCATGCGTCGGAGCCCGATGGGTGGCCGTGGCGAAATGGACGTTGCCGCGCCCGCCGCGACCGCCGTGCGCGACCACCAGCCGGGAACCGGGAGCGAGCAGCTCGCCGATCCACTCGCCATCTGTTCCGTTCTCGCCCGCCGCGCGGACCACGGTCCCGGGCGGGACCGGCAGCGTGACCTTTTGACCGTTGCGGCCATGCGCCTTGCGGCCGGCTCCCCGGCCGCCGGGCTTGGCCCGCACGTGACGGCGGTGCAGGTAGTCTCCCAGGTTCGTGAGTCCGGGATCGACGACCAGGATCACGTCGCCGCCGCGCCCTCCGTCGCCGCCGTCGGGGCCACCCCGCGGCACGTGAGCCTCGCGGCGGAACGAGGAGGAACCATCGCCCCCCGCGCCGGCGGCCACGAAGATCCGGACGTGGTCAGCGAACATCGGCCACCGATGATAGCAACGGGTTCACGGCTGACCGGCGTGCCGCGCTGAACCCGGTGACGGGTCGCCGAGGATCAGAGGTAGCGCAGCGGGTTGACGTGCACGCCGTTGACGATCACCTCGAAGTGCACGTGCGGCCCGGTGCACCAGCCGGTGCAGCCGACCGCGGCAATCCTGTCCCCGGTCGCCACCTTGTCACCGACGGCCACGGAGATCGACCCGAGATGGTCGTAGCGCGTCACGAGCCCGCCGCCGTGGTCGATGGCGACCTGCAGCCCACCGCCGTTGTTGATCCAGCCGGTCCAGGTCACGACCCCGGCGCGCGCCGCGTACACGGGGCGGCCGGCGGGCGCGGCAATGTCAATCGCCTGGTGCGCCGAACTGAAGTAGGTGGTGATCTCGCCTCCGGTGACCGGCCAGATCAGCATCCCGTTGCCGACCACCGCCTTCGGGGCGACGACGGGTCGCGGCTGAGCCGGCGGCGCCGGCGGGGGAACGGGGGTCGGCAGCGGTGTCGGCTCCGGCGTGCGGACGATCTCGCGCCGGGCCAGGTTCACGTTGTCGGCGGTCGGGTCGGGGACGAGGTCGTAGTTGACGATTCCCTGGTCCACGCCGCCGGAATCAGCCCCGCGGGCGAGGCCGACCAACCTGAACGCGGGAGCGGACCGGGCTGAGCCGGGGGCGCGATTGCCGATGGCGACGACACCGGCTGCGATGCTGAGGAAGACCAGGCCGATGACCGCCAGGTGGGCGATCCCTCTCGGCATGGGGCGTGTTTCGGTCGAGCGGCGCTGCCGTCGCTGATCGGGCAATAGAGACGCTCCCAGACAATCCTGTGTGCTCTGTCTGCCCGACCCAAAACATCCCCTCTCGGCACGAAACTGAAGGTGCCGGTCGCGGATCGAACGAGCCGATGCTACCAGCGCCGTAAACGCATGGTCAACCTCGCCAAAGGTCCGGCCGGGTTCGGCAAGGACCGCGACGGCCAGCCTGCTAGGCTCTTCGGCGCACCGCCTGAAAGGAAATCCCACTGTGTTGCTCAGGATCTTCCTCGTCGTTTCCGCGCTCGGCAGCCTTGTCCTGCTGGTACTCATCTACGCGGTCGTCTCGGGGCTGACTCCGGGCACCTCGACAGCAAGCGCCTCAGGCTCAGCGAGCGGATCGGCATCCGCCAGCGGCTCGGCAGCTGCCAGCGTGCCGGCCAGCACGGTTCCGAGCGTGGCCGCCAGCGTGCCGGCCAGCGCTGCGGCCAGCGGCACAGCGACGACCGTCACGATCGCGAACCTGTCGTTCGGACAGAACCTGACCATCGCGGTCGGGACGACCGTGACGTGGGACAACGCGGATACCGTCCCGCATACCGCGACCAACGGCACCAACGGGCTGCCGGCGAACCCTGCCCTCTTTGACCTGCCGCTCGCCGCGGGCGCGTCGGCGAGCTACACGTTCACCGCTGCGGGCACGTATCCGGTGACCTGCAAGGTCCATCCCACGATGAACATGACGATCACGGTCCAATGACCATCGGCGCCGCGCTCAGGGCGCCTTGATCGCCAGCTGCAGCGGCGGCGAACCGAAGGTGGTCC
>VBJX01000037.1:5687-23469 GCA_005879775.1 Chloroflexota bacterium | reverse complement strand
ACCTGTCGCGCGAACACAGTGTCAAAGCCACCCAACGTGGGATTCGCCGGACCCACCTGGTCAGTAGTTCGCGAAGTAGTAGGCCATGAGCCGGCGGACGAGGGGCGCCGAGTCCGAGCCGCCGGTGGCCAGCGGAACACGGACCAGGACGCTGGCCACGGTGATCTTCGGGTCGGTGACGGGCGCGAAGGCGGGGAACCAGGCATCGGGCTGTGGAGTGCCCGTCTCCGCCGTGCCGCTCTTGCCGGCCACCGGGATCCCGAAACCGACGAAGGCGTAGTAGGCGGTCCCGTAGGAGTACGACGTCACCGCATGGAGCGTCTCGTGCAGGTAGGTCCAGTCCTCCGCGGGCAGGCTGATCTTGCGTTTGGCGCGCACCGGCGTCTCCTCGACGACCGTGCCGTCGGGGAGCGTCGCCTGCGTCACCAGGCGCGGTATCCAGACCGTGCCGNNNNAACGCGGTGTAGGCAACCGCCAGCTGGAGGGGTGTGCCGAGGTACGAGCCCTGGCCGATGGCGAGCTGGATCTGGTCGAACGGACCATATGGATGGATCTGGCCATCCCAGCGCCGGGCGTGCTCGAAGTACGCCGCGTCGGGCAGGATCCCGGGAATCTCGGCCAGGTGGTCGATGCCGGTGGTTTGACCGAACCCGAAGGATCGGACCAGGTCGGTCAGCGCCGTCTGGCTCTTCTCCCAGACGCGGATCGAGAGCGGCATGTAGGTCGTGTTGCAGCTGAAGGCCATCGCCTGGGTGAGGTTCACGCTGCTCCCCAGGGAATGATCGGCGTAGTTGTGGAACGTGAACCCGTCGAAGACCCACGTCCCCAGGCACGGCATGCGGGTGGAGCGGCTGGCGACCCCGGTCTCGAGCGCCGCCAGAAAGGTGAACGGCTTGAAGGACGACCCCGCCGGGTAGGCGCTCAGGGTGGCGTGGTTGCGCAGTGCCGTAGAAGTTGGCGCGGCGAGCGCGCGGCCGTCGAGCGTGGTGCCCAGCACCATCGAGTTCGGGTTGAAGAGAGGCGCCGATGCGAGCGCCCACACGTCGCCGCTCGCGGGGTCCATGACTGCCGTGCCAGCCTCGTGGTAGCGGGCGATGAGGGCCTCGGCCTGCGCCTGCAGGTCTGGCCTGATGGTGATCGTCAGATCGGCGCCGGGAACCATGTGGCGCTCGAGCAGCGGCACTGGGGAGAGTCGGTAGCCAGGCGAGCCGCGCAGAAGGTTCTCGGCGCCGCTCTCGAGGCCCATACGTCCGACGACGTCGCCGAGCTCGTAGCCGTAGGCGGTCAGGTTGGCAAGGTCGCCGATCGTGACCGGCGAGACGTAGCCGATGGTCTGCCCGGCCAGCCATTCCTGCGGATAGACACGCACGCCGTCGTCGCGCGTCTCGGCGAAGACGGTGCCGTCGGCGGCCAGGATTCGACCTCGCCGGCCGAGCGTCCGCTCCAGCTGCAGGGTGCCATCGTCTCCCAGGTCCGGGAATAGGATCGATGGCCGCCAGCGGACTCTCCAGCCGTCGGCGCCCTGGATCAGTGTGATCACCCGTGGCCGGCCAACCGGGCCGAAGCGGGTTGTCTGGAAGACGAAGCGCACCCCGACGTTCATGGCCGGCACCGGTCCGGTAGCCGCGTCATCGGGCGCTACGCTGGTCGGAGTCGCAGACCCTGAGGCCTCGGCGTCGAGGCGCGTGACCCCGGCCATCGTCTCGAATCCGCTCAGGAGCCCCACGATCGCCTGCGGCGTGTAGTGCGCCACATCGGTTGGAGCGATCAGCCCAAGCAGAGCACTCCAGTCGTTCGCCTGCCAGGCGGCGACGAAGCTGCGCGCCGAACGCAGCGCCGCGTCCTGGGCGTCACGTTGCAACACGGTCGGCGGCACGGGGGTGGGGCTGGGGCTCGAGGTCAGGCTGCAGCTGCAGAGCAGCGCCGCCATGCCAAGCAGCCGAAGCCGGTGGAGCAGCCCTGCCGACTGGGGCCTCATCTGGCCAGCATCACCCGGCGGAAGCCTTCGGCTGCGCGGTAGCCGGCCCGCTCACCGAGCTCCTCTGCGCCGCGACGCAGCCAGCGAGCAGTCTCCTCGAAGTCGTGGAGCTGGCTGGTGTGGTGAGCCAGCGCCGCGATCTTGCGATCGAGGGTGGCCCCGATGTCCACCAGCTGGTTGGCCTCGTTGGTGCTCCACAGGAAGAGCTCCGCGACCTTCCAGACCTCCAGCCCGGCGGCCAGGTGCTCGGGGAAGTTGAGCGGGTCGCGCGCGGTCGGAAAGACGGCATCGACCACGACGCTGCCGACGGCCCGGTGGTCAGGGTGGTTCACCCACTCGTTGTTCACGAAGAGGACGGTGGGGTCGTGGCTCATCACGATCTCGGGCTGGAAACTGCGGATCGCCCACGTGACCCGCTCCCGGAGGCGCAGGCTCGGCTCGACCTGGCCATCCGGCTCGTTGAGGAAATCAACGCCCGCGACGCCGATCTCCGCTGCCGCGTCACGCTGCTCCTGCTCGCGGCGCGCGGCGAGCGCCTTCGGGTCGGTGGAGGGGTCGTCGGATCCCTTGTCGCCCCGCGTGAGGAGCAGGTAGCGGACCGCGGCACCCTCTGCGATCCAGCGGGCGACCGTTCCGGCGGCGCCGAACTCGATGTCGTCAGGGTGCGCGGCAACGACCAGAACGCGCTCGGGTGTGGGGAGCTTGTCGTCGGGCATCGGTCGTTTCGCTGCAGGGCCGGGAGGACCGTCGAATCCTAGCAGCCGGGCGGCGTTCAGCGGCTGGCGGCCTCCGCGAGCGATGAGTTGCTCGGAGCAGTGACTCGAACGAGCCGATCCCGAGGCTCGGTGAGTGCCTGGCCGGCCCATTCGACCACCTCGGCGTCGTGGCTGAAGAGGATGACCTGGCGGTCCGCACTGAGCGCGTGGAGCACGTCCAGCATGCGGCGCTTGCGCTCCGGATCTGACTGGGCGGTCACCTCGTCGAGCAGGAGTGGGGCCCGTTCGTCGGTCGTGACCAGATGCTCGGCCATCGCCACCCGGAGCAGCAGGTAGATCTGCTCGCGCGTCCCCTCGGAGAGGAGGCGGGCGTCCCGCCACTGGCCGGTGCGCGCCTCCTTGACGTCGACCGACAGGTCGCGCGGGTTCATGCCGACTTCGATGTAGGCGCCGCCAGTGATCGCGGGCAGGTGCCGCTGGACCGCCTCGGTCAGGATCGGGGCGAGGTCGCGATGGACGCGCCGCTCGGCGGCCTCCAGCAGACTGAGCGTCTCGTCGATGACCCCCGCGAGATCCTGGACGCGCGCCAGCTCGGTTCCGGCGGCGTCGACTCGCTCCTCCGCCTCGGCCACGTCGGGGAGGGTGCTGGCCATCAGCCGGAGCTCGCCGCTCAGCTCGTCCAGCACGGCCTTGGCGCGCGAGGCCTCCGAGCGCGCCTCGTCCAGGCGAGAGGCGTTGCCGGTGCGCCCCACGGGCCGCCCAAGCTCGCCGGCACGCCCCTCCAGCACCCCGGCCGCCGTGGCACGGTCTGCCGCCTCGGCCTGCAGCTGCGGCAGCGTCCTGCCCGCCAGCAGGCCCTGCAGCTCCTGCCATTCACGGATTGCGATCTCGCTCGAGCGGGCGACCTCGGCCCGCCGGCCCTGCCAGGCGGCGAGGTCCGCGGCTAGCGAATCGGGGTCCCCGTCGACCGCGACTGCGATCCGCGACGCGGCCTGGCGGAGCGCGACCTCGGCGGCCACCACCGACTGGACCGCTCGCGCGGCCCCCTCCTCGGCAGCGGCGCGCGCCTCGATGGCACGTCGCAGCCCTTCAGCGCCTGCTGCCCCGCGCGCCAGGTCGTCACGCTCGGCGCACGCGACCTCATAGGCGCGCGTAGCTGCCCGGATGTCTCCCTCGGTCGCCGCGCCGCAGGCGGCAAGCGCGGCGCGCAGGTCCTCCTCGGCCCGCTGGACGGTGTTCTGCGGCTCCTCCACGCCCGATGCGGATCCTGCGTTGGGCTGAGCGTTGGGCATGGCGCCGCGATCGTGTCGCGCCATGGTCCATACGCCAGCGAAGGCGGCTGCCCCCAACAGGGCGAGGCCGGCGAGCCCTTGGCCAAGGACCAGGAGCAGGAGCCCCGCGATCGCGGCGGTCGCCGCAGCCACGACCGGCAGCCTGGATGGGTGGAGAGACGCCTCGGGCGGCGTCGCGGGTGCCTCGATGTGTCTCCGTAGTGCCTCGTCTGCCATGTCGAGAGCCTGAGCAGCGCCGAGGACCGATGGATCGGGACGCCTGTCGCCGTCCGGGACCTCCGGCAGCGCCGCCAGCTGGGCCTGCAGCTCCGCCGCCGATGCCCCCTTGAGCGGGACGGGGGCGGGGCGTCGGCGCCAGCCATCGAGCGCGGCAGCGACCTCGTCCGCCACCTCGTCGCGGGTCGCGAGCGGAGCTGGAGGCTCCGGGTGCGAAGCTGCCAGCGTCGCGGCGCGGGCCGCGCGTCTGCCCAGCTCGTCTGCCTCCCGACGGGCGATGGAGGCTTCGGCGCCCGCAAGAAGCGCCTGGGCCGCGAGATGATCGCGCGCCGCCGCCTCGAGCCGGGCGTCGCGGTCGAGGTAGTCGGCATGGATCCGCCGGGCCTCTGCGAGTGCGGCGTCGGCCGCCTCGACCTCACGCATGGCGGCCCACAGCGGGCCGGTGGCCCCGACGCGGACCGCTCCGACGGCCTCCCGGCGGAAGGCCTTAAGCCGTTCGATCGCCTCAGCGGCGGTCGCATCGGTCCCGCGCGTCGCTGCCGCGCGTTGCATGTGGTCCTGGAGCGCCGACGCGCTGTCGGCCACGGCCATGATCTGCGCCTGGCTGACCGCGGCCACCGAGGTGAACGACTCTCGGTCGAGCCCGAGCCAGCGGGTGGCGTCGGGCGTCCCTTCGTTGATGATCTCCATCGACACGTTGTCGCCGAGGACCACGTCGCGGGCACGGCAGGCGACTCGTCCAGCCAGGTCCTGGCTGATATCGATCGTGCGGCCGTCGGCCAGGTGCAGGCGGGCCTCGACCTCCCATCGGTCCGGAGAGTCCCACGGTCGGTGCCGTTCGATCACCGCTGCCGTCTCCTTGGTGCGGCCAGGGCCTCGCCGAACCCCCGTGAGCGCCAGGCGCGTCGCTGCGTGCCAGCTCGTCTTGCCCGCCTCGTTCGGGCCTCCGACCACGGTCATCCCCTCGCCCAGCTCCAGCGTCTCGTCGACCAGCGGCCCAAAGGCGCGTGCGATCACTCGCTCGATCCACATGGTCAGGCCACCTCGAGGTCGCTGCGACCCTCGAGGGCGCGCAGGCCGGTGATCAGCACCTTGCGGCGGCGCTCCTCGTCGGGGATCTCCAGCGTGTCCCGCGCGAACTGGCCGCGGACGGTGAGCTCGGCGTGGATCGCCTCGAGGTCGTACGAGGGCACGATCGCGCCGATGCGGACCACGAAGCCATCGAGATGGTCGCCGAGCTGGGCGAGGCTTCGCGGGTCGATCGGCAGATCGGCCGACACTTCGCCGCTGAGGGTCACCCGCACCGAGCCTGAGAGCGGCGCGATGGCGATCGCGATCCGCTGAAGAACGTCGTCGAGGTGGTGACAGCCCTCGAGGGCAATGGGCAGGTCGTGGACCTGGCTGATATTGACCGAGCGACGCTCGCGGGTCAGCGTGCCATCAGCGGCGACGCTGGCCAGCACCGCGCCGCGTCCCTCCGATTCGCCGAACTCCAACGGATCGGGATTGCCGGGGTAGGTGTAGCGCTCGCGGTCGCGGGCAACGTGGTAGTGGCCGAGAAACGCGTGGGCGATGCCTGCCTCCTCGAGCTCGCCGGCATCGAACGGGGCGTGCGGCTCCTTGCCCGATTCCTGGAAGGGGAGCGCGCTGCGTTCCGAGGCATGGGCCACGGCGAGGTGCACGCCGCCACGATCGGCACGGAAGCCGGTGAAGAAGTCGCCCGTGTTCGCCGGAGCCCGATGCGCCGCCCCCCATAGCGTGAGTCCATCGGCCAGCTCGATCGGGGTCAGTCGGGGCTCGCTGAAGACGTGCACGTTGGGTGACCACTCGGTCAGGGCGTACGGGCTGCGGGCCGAATACCAGTCGTGATTGCCCGGGGCCAGGTAGATCGGCAGATCGGTGCGAGCGAAGCTCTCGCGCAGGAAGGCAACCGTGTCGGGCGTGAAGCGCTCGTGCTCGAACAGGTCACCGGCGCAGAGGAGGAGATCGGCATGCTCCTCCTCGGCCAGCTCGATGATGCGCGTCAGCGTCTGACGCCGATTGGCGCGACGCCGACGGGCAACCTCCGGCCGCGCCCAGGCAAACGGGGCGTCGAGGTGCAGGTCGGCGAAATGCAGCAGCTTCACTCGGAGGCCAAGCGTATCCGAAGCCCGTGACAGCTCGGGCGTCGCAACGTCACTGCCGAAAGCGGGGCAGGCCCGCTAGGCGGAGCGATCCCGCATCGGGTTCCAGAGGACCGTGACGAGCGCCAGCAGCAGGAGCAGGTGAATGAGGCCGCCGAGGCTGAAGCCGCCGACCAGCGCCAGGAACCAGACCAGGACGAGCATGACCGGCACGGCCCCCCAGGTCAGCTCGTCCCAGGACATCGGCTAGGTGCGCCCCTCGCGTTCGTTGAGGATCTGCACCACCAGCAGCACGGCGGCGATCACCAGCAGCAGGTTCACCAGCGGGCCCAGCTTCAGGAGGAGCCCGATGAACCAGGCAACGAGCACGATGGCGGTGGCCAGCCAGATCATCGGAAGAAGAACCAGGCCAGCCTGAGGACCAGGGCGATGACAGCCACACCGCTGATTGCCACCAGCACGGTGAGCAGCAGCGTCCGCACCGGGCTGCCCGGCATGCTGCTCACGATGCCAGCGCCTCGAGCACCAGGTCCACGTGCTCGATCGGCTTCACCCGGGCCAGGACGTGCTCGATCCGACCGTCTGGACCGATGATGAAGCTGCTCCGCTCGACCCCCTTGTAGGTCTTCCCCGCAAAGCTCTTCTCGACCCAGACGCCGAAGGCGTCGGCAACCTGATGGCCGAGATCGGCCAGCAATCGATACGGAAGGCCGTACTTCTCGCGGAACTTCACGTGGCTCTTCACCGAGTCCGGAGAGACACCGAAGACCTCGATTCCAGTCGCCATCACGCGCCCGAAGTTGTCGCGCAGCGAGCAGGCCTGGGTCGTGCAGCCGGGCGTGTCGTCCTTGGGGTAGAAATAGAGGACGTAGCGCTTCCCGGCCAGGCTCTCGTTGGAGACGGGCGAGCCGTCGTCGGCGGTCAGCTCGAAGTGGGGCGCTGGTTCGCCCTCGGACGGTCGGCTCACGAGGGCATCCTACCGCTCCATCTCATCGATGGCGACCAGCACCGGCGGCAGCTCGCGCGGCACGAGGCGGGCCGCCAGGTCGGCGGCCAGCTCGTCGATCAGCTCGTCGCTCGCCTCGTCGAGGTCGTGCCCCGCGTTCGACACCAACCGCGGCTGGACTGCTCCCTCGCCGCCGAAGGCCGCCGCCAGGAGGCGTGATTCATCCGGGTCCACCCAGAGGTCGTCCGTGCCATGGACGAGGCCGACCGACCGATGCAGCATCGTGGCCAGGGCGAGCGGCGGGGTGTTGATCGCCTGCTCGATGCCCGCCAGGGCCATGGTGACTCGCTCGCCGCGCCCCAGGTACAGCTCGAAGCTCCCCTCTCGGCGCTCGGCGCGCTCGATCAGATCCTCCGACCAGCGGTCGATGGCAGCCACGATCGGATGCCGCCGGTCCCCTCCATCACGGCCCCGGGCAGCCACCGCGCGGCGCAGGACGTCGCGCCAGGATCGGGCGGCGGCGCCGATCAGCGTCAGGGCCGATACCGCCGGATCGCCGATCGCGACCGCCAGCGCAACGCCGGCACCTTCACCGTGGCCCACGATGCCGGTGCGCCGAAGGTCCAGGGCTCCATGGCCCCGCATCGCGCCCAGCATGTCGCGCGCGTCGTCGATCCGCGTGAACAGGTCGGCCTGCTCCCAGCTCCCCTCGGAATCGCCAGAGCCTCGCGCGTCGCATCGGAGTGACGCCACGCCGTGGCCGGCGAGCGCCTCGGCGAGGCGCGCAAGGAGGCCGGGCGGCAGCGGGGCAGGGCTGAACCAGGTTGGATGGGAGGCCCGGTCGTAGGTGCCATTCCGGTTGCGGGGGAGCCACGAGGGGAGGAGCAGCACGTTCGGATAGCGCCCTCGCCGATCCGGCAGGGCCGGCTCGTCGGGAAGGGTCAGCGTTCCGGCCAGGTTGACCTTGCCGGCAGAGACGCGCAGCTCCTCTGAGCGGGACATGGGACGAGCGTACACGCGCCGCGGAAATCGTCCTCAACCGAACACGAAGCGCCAGGAACCGGCAGCCACGCTCACCGCTGTCGCGCCCGCTGCCAGCGCCAGGGCGGCGGCGACCAGCGTCCAGTCGCCGCCACGCATCCGCTGCGGTCGAGCCACAGATCGGCATTCGCGTGCACCGAAGCCCCGCGCTTCCATCGCGGTCGCCAGTCGGGTGGCGCGGCGCACGGCGCCGACCAGCAGCGCCAGGAGCATCCCGAACCCGATGCGCGCGGCTGCGACCGGCGAGCGTCCGGCTTCGACGCCGCGCGCCCGACGCGCAAGCGACAGCGTCTGCCACTCGCCGGCCATGATCGGCAGCAGCCTGACCGCGGCCAGTGTCCCGATCGCGAAGCGCGGCGAGAGGTGGAGCTGCTGCTGCAGGGCATCAGAGAGGTCGGTCGGGTCGGTGGTGGCCAGCGCCAGGAGGCCGGCGATGGCGATCCCAAGCAGGCGCAGCCCCAGCCCGATGCCCGCGCCCAGGCTCTCGGCGGCGGGCCGCTCCGGCGCGAAGAGGGTGTTGAGGATGCCCACCGCCAACGCGGCCAGCAGGAGCGGCCAGCCTCGCGCCAGCAGGTCCCGCCAGCGAAGGCCGGTAAGGGGAATGGCCGATGCCTCCCCGGCCAGCACGATGCTCGGAGTCAGCGCGTCGGCGGCCACGAAGAGGCCGATCATCAGGACCGCCGCGGCTGCCAGCTTTGCCACCGGGTTGGCGCGGGCCAGGATGGCTCCCGGCGCAGGACGGAGCGGCGTGAAGAGCCTCACGTCAGGCGACCATTGCGCATCTGCACCTTCCGATCGGCCAGTGCGCCTACGAAATCCGCGTCGTGGCTGGCGACGCAGATGGCAGACCCGGAGTCGCGTTGGTCGGAGAGGAGCCCCAGCAGCTCCACGGCCGTGCGCCGATCCTGACCGAAGGTGGGTTCGTCCAGGATGAGGACCTCCGGCTCACCGGCCAGGGCGGTCGCGACTGAGAGGCGCCGCTTCTCGCCACCGGAGAGCGTGAACGGGTTCGCTGCGGCCAGCGCGGAGAGGTGGAGTCGCGACAGCAGCTCCTCGGCAGTTGCTGCCGCTTCATGGGGCGAGCGGCCTGTCCGGGTCGGGCCGAGAGCCAGCTCGTCGACCACCCGTCCGGTGAGGAACTGGTGCTCGGGATTCTGGAAGACCGAGCCGATGCGCGCAGCCAGCTCGCGAGCCGGCCATCGACCAATCGACGGGTTGCGACCCGCCTCTCGCAGGGCGCCGGCCGCCTCGACGCTCCCAACCGACGGCCGCAGCAGGCCTCCGAGGAGCAGCGCCAGGGTCGACTTGCCCGATCCGTTGGCTCCGGTGACCGCCACGGCCTCTGCCGAGCGCAGCTCGAGATCGATCCCCGACACCGCGTTCGCGGCCGCGCCGGGATAGCGGTAGCCAAGGCCGCTCGCGCGCAGCACTGTCTCCGAATCCGGTCGCGGCTTCGTCGGCGCCCTCGGCAGCGGCAGCTCAGGGACCCACACCCCGGCCGCGGCCAGCTCGACGCCGCGCTGCTCGAAGATGTCCGCGGGCCGCCCGTCGGCGACCACGCCACCCTGGGCCTCGATCACCACCGCCCGATCGACCGTGGGAAGCGCATCCGCCAATCGATGCTCGACCAGGATCGTCGTCATCGGCTGGGCTGTCGCCAGCCGGCGGAGAGCGTTCCGAACGCGCGAGGCGCCACCTGGATCGAGGTTGGCCGTCGGCTCGTCGAGGAGCAGCAGCCCGGGAGCCAGGGCCAGCACGCCGGCGAGCGCCAGGCGCTGCTGCTCGCCGCCGGAGAGGGCATCGACCGGCTGCTGGCGACCGTACCGGAAGCCGGCGCTCTCGAGCGCGACATCGACCCGGGGCCAGATCGCGTCCTGCTCGACGCATCGGTTCTCCAGGCCGAAGGCCACGTCGTCGCCCGCGCGCGACATGACGAGCTGCGTGGCAGGGTCCTGGAAGACGATGCCGATCCGGTCGCGCACGGCGCGCGGCTTCTCCCCGTCGACGAGGAGGGTGCCCTCCGACTCACCGCCCACCAGCAGGCCGGCGAGCGCGGCGAGCAGCGTCGACTTGCCCGAACCCGAGGGCCCCAGCAGCAGGACCCGCTCTCCCGGCTCGATCCGCAGGTCGAGGCCGCGCAATGCCCATCCGCGACGCCCCGCGTGCCGCCAGCCCCAGCCGCGTGCCTCGATCGCGACCGGCCGATTGCCTGGCAGGTCGTTCAGCGGCTCACACCTCCGGCACGTCGCGGCCGGCCGGGAATGGCGAGAGGACACCGGTCGCAGCCAGGGCACGCACCAGCAGCCAACCGCCGATGCCGGCAATGATCGCGGCGCTTGGGATCACCAGCGCGGCGTAGGTCGCTTGCCAGCCGGCTGCCCAATCGGGGTAGTAGAGGACCAGGTCCAGCAGCGCGCCGGCCGCCCCGGCGGCCCCTCCTGCCAGCAGCGACACCAGCAGTCCCCACCGCCGGTAGAGGCCGAAGGCAAAGACGAGCTCTGCCGCGCCACCCTGCATCAGGCCGTAGACGATGGTGAGCAACCCCCACGGCGCGCCGAAGACCGCCGAAGTCAACGCGGCGACCGTCTCGCCCACGAGCGCCGCACCCGGCCTGCGCACGATCAGCGGGACGATGACCGCGGGCAGCATCCAGACGCCATACATGAACCCCTGCAACGGCGGGAAGGCGGCGAAGGCCGGCCCGGCAGCGCTCCACAGCAGGTTCCAGCCCTGGAAGACAACACCGAAGGCAACGGCCAGCGAGGCGGCCACCAGGATGTCCACCACGCGCCATTCGTTCAGGGCCTCGGAGGACCTGTTCATCGGCCTGCTCCTTTCTCGGAGGTCTCGATCACCAACAACATTCCCTTGTCGACTGAAACCGATGCCGGAGGGCTTTCGATGACGTTGGAGAGCCCGCGCGAGCGCCCCATCCTCAGCGGCTCACCAGTCAGCGCGAAGCGCAGGCCGTTGGTCCGCACACCCTCCGCGTCCCCGGAGATCGGGAGGAGGGTGACCAGGTCGCCGGCACCTCCGTGGAGGTCTACTCGTGCGCCGCCACGCACCGCACGGACCCGGGTCTGGCCTCGCACGATGCTCAGCTCGTGGGACGGGGATAGCCAGGCTTCATCGGCCGCCAGCAGCAGGTTGGCCAGCTCGTGGTCCAACCGCTCACCACCCAGGGCACCGATCAGGACGATCTGATGTGCGCCAGCCGCCACGGCGCGCTCGACGGCCAGCTCTGCATCCGAGGCCTCCTTGTCGGCTGAGTGGCGTTCGATCGCGACGCCTTGCCCCTCGAGTCGGGCAAGGAGGGCTGCAGGAATCGAGTCCATGTCCCCGACCAGGATGTGGGGGGTCAGCCCCTGGTCCGCGAGCCACTGCGCACCGGCATCGGCCGCCAGGACGAGGTCGGCATCGGCGAGCTGGGCTCGGTCGGCGGGATGAAGCTCTCCGCCAGCCACGATCACGGCCTTCATGCGTACTTCCTTCGCTGGCATGACCCAGATCAGGTTCGAGGGTCTGCGGCTCCCCGCACTCTCAGCGCTTGCGCGCTCCCCTGTCGCTCTTGGGTTGTCTGCGCTGAGGGTAGCACCCAGTCGGGCGGACCGGGTTGCGGGCTACGGAGCGTCGACGCGCAGCTCGATCTCCGTTGCCGCGCCGGACGGCGCAGCCGTGATCGCCAGCTTGAGCACAGCTCCCTCCGAGCCGCGGAAGCGGATGATCGCCACCGAGCCACCCGGATAGAGCCCCACGATCGGAAACCCGGCCTCAGGCAGCCCTGCCACGTAGAAGTCGTAGACGCGCGATCCGTTCGCGTCCGTCCTCCAGGCGGCGATCAGGCCCGGATCGGAGCCATGCCCATCCGTGGTGGTCGCGCCGGGCATCACGGGGAAGTGGGAAGGCAGCGTCGGCTGCGCTGAGGGTCCCGCCGAGGCAATCGACGAGCCCGATGGCGGGGAGGTGGCCGGCACCGCGGCCCGGCAGCCGGTCGCGACGACCAGGACAAGCATCGAGACCTGCCGGAACACGGTGCGCGGCATCTGGTTCCTCCCCTTCAGTTGTTGACGGTGATCGGGATGTAGAACGAGCCGATGCGCTCGTAGTCGAACCAGTGCACCGACAGCATCACCAGGTTGTAGCGCTCGAGGTAGCTGCCCGGGGGCGGCCCGGCACGGATCCCGAACGTGAAGCGGCCGATCCCGTTCGGGGCGGTGCCGCTGACGTCGACCGACGTCGGCATCCACGGGTAGGTCCAGTCGGAGGCGGCGAAGGGAGACGCGTGGGCCGGCGGATCCCAGGTCGCCAGCGCGATCCGACCCACGCCGGTGTTGCGCCACGTGCGGCCGCCGTCGTTCCGGAACTCGACCCAGTGGGTGATCGTCTGCCCACGTTTGATCACCTCGGTCCCCGGGTTGCTCTCGCGCATGTAGGACGCCAGGAATGGCACGCGACCGGGCCATGTGGTCCACCGCCGCTCGGCGATGGGGTCGACGAATGCCCACGTCCTGCCGGTCACGTTCCAGATCAGGAACTCGAAGTGCAGGTGCGCCCCGAAGCAGAGACCGCTGCATCCGGACTTGCCGACGATCTCCCCGGCGGGCACCGAATCGCCGACCGAGACGGCGATCCCACCGTCAGCCGAGCTGGCGAGGTGGTAGTAGAGGGTGCGGTTCCCGTCGGGATGGGCCAGGAGCACGAAGTTGCCGAAGGTTCCGAACTGTGTCGTGCCAAAGCCCCCTTCGGTATCGACCACGGTCCCTTCCCTGGCGGCCGCGACTTCGCTGCGCAGGGCCATCGGGAAGTCACTCCCCGTGTGCTGGTCATAGACCCTGCCGTAGTGAGGATCACCGTCGTTCCACGCCTGGCCGGTCCAGTCGATCTGGTGATCGAGGCGCCTGTCCCGGTCGACCCCATAGCTGAGCGTCACCGTCGGGTCGTAGAAGGGCAGAGTGTAGGAGTCGGCGGCCACCGCCACGCCGGCCCCGATGAGGCTCAGCCCGATGCCCGCAAGAGCCGATGCTGCCGCGCATCGCAGTGCGCGGCTCGCGTTGCCGCTCATGATCCGCAGCCCGGCGCGCAGGCGACGAACCCAGCCTGGGCGTCGTAGGCGGCGAGCTCGGAGCCATCCAGGGCCAGGACACGGGTCGTGCCGCCGTCCAGGATCATGAGCGCCGACCCATCCGGCGCGAACCGCGGGCTGCTCCCGCCTCCAAGGCGCCCGGCGGGACCGCCGGGCATGGGGAGGTAGATCACGTCCCGGCCGCGGGCGAAGGCGATCTGCTGGCCGTCGGATGCCACTGCGACGTCGACGGCGCCCGGCCCCAGGTCGACAACAAGGTCCGATCGGTTCCCGGCGACATGCCGCACCACCGTCCTGCCAACCTCGTGGGCAGCCACGGCCAGGCTGCCATCGGCAAGCGGAAAGACGGAGTAGACCAGGCGGTCGTCGCTGAGCGCCTGAAGGCTCCCCGACTCCGGGTCGAGCCTGACGAGCGTGGAGCTGATCGGCGCCGAGACCGATGGGACCGACAGCAGGAGGAGCGAGCCGTCACTGCGGATGATCGGCGAGCCGATGAACGGGCCGTCGGCCAACAGGGTGGCGGCGCCCGACTGGGCGGCCACGCGCCACAGGGCGCCCCGTCCGTCGATCGCTGCCAACCAGGCGCCGTCGGTGGCGAACCCAGCACCGATCAGCCCCGGCAGGTTGACACGCGTCTGCGACCCGTCTGTGCGCGCCACGGTGAGGAGCGCCGCCACGGGCCCGTACTGATCGGCCAGCGCAGCCGCGCTGCCGTCCGGGGCAATTGCCAGCTGACGAGAAGTGGTGCGAGGTGGAAGGATCAGCTCCACCACCGAGGCGCCACCCACGGAGTGGTGTATCAAGCCGATCTGGCTCCCGGCTCGCGCCAGGTCGTCGGCACTGATCGACGTGGCGGCCGGCGGATTGCCAGCCGAGGCAATGCCGACGGCCACGGAGGCCAAGAGCGGCATCAAAACGAGAAGGATTGCGGTACGGCGGCGAAAGCCGCCGCGGCCACGGCGCGCCAGGGCGCGCTCGCGCGAGGGCATGGGGAACCTCCGAAGCAGGGCTGCCTTTGATGACGGTGGCGACGGATGTTCCAGGTGGCGGGGCTCCTCCTCGTGCCGGTGCCCGAGAGACCACGTTTTGACCGGCTGGCGGCGATCCTAGGTGCCAGCCGATTACCAGCGCCTTATCGGGCCATAATCGGCGCCGCATGCCGGCCGCCCTCTCCGTCCCGCTTGCCCTCGCCGTCGCCGGAGTGCTCCTCCTCGCCGCCGGCTGGATGACGATCCGTTCCGCCGGGGCTCGACCCGGCCTTGGACGGCGTCTGGCCGGCGCCCGGGAGGTGCGCGTCGGGAAGCTGCACGACATCAACGTCGCGCGAAGCTTGCCGGGCAGGCCGGTGCGGGTGGTCGGCCGGGTCCGGTGCGCGGATCCGATCGTGACCCCACAGGGTGATCGCCTGGTGGCATTCCACCGTGACGTCGAGGTCGAGCTGCCGCACACCGGATGGCAGAGCATCGAACGGCTGCGCGACACGCGCTCCTTCGAGCTGTGGGACCACGATGGCTGGCTGACCGTTGACCCGGCCACGGCCGCGGAGCCGCTGGTCGTCATCCCGCACGTATGGGAGGGAGCGGCCGCGGAGCTGGATGCCGGTTTTCAGCCGGCGGTCTCCCGGCTGGCGACCGAGGGCCGGTCAGTCATGAAGGCGCGTTCGGTGACCCGCATGTTGAACGTGGTAGATCGGCTCCTCGTGTTGGCCGAGGTGCGTGGAGTCGCCGAGGGGCGCACTGAGCTCGTTCCGCCCGGCGGCGGCTACGTCATCAGCTCCCTCGACCTGGATGCCGCGATGCGCATCCTCGGCGGCGGCCGGCCAGTGGTGCTGCTGGCCGGGATGGCCGGGGTGGCAGTGGGGGTGGCGCTGGCCCTGACCGGGCTGATCCTGGCGGGCCTCGCTCTCCTCTCGCCCGCCTGAGGCCGCGCCCGAGCCCGCGATTCCGCGGCTCGTACCACTCCCGAACGGGACGATTGGGGCATCGAGCCCACGCCTTGCCACTTCTACCATCCGATGCACGGCACCTACCAGATGCTCCAATTGGGCGTCGCGGGGCCGCAGGGCAGAGGATTCGACCTTGGCGTATCCCCGCCGGGACCGGAGCGACGACCCGGGGACGCTGGTCAGCGTCGCCCAGGCTGCGGCCCTGCTCGGCGTGCACCCGAACACGATTCGCTCCTGGACCGAGGCCGGGCGGCTGCCCGCCTTTCGGATCAACGCTCGCGGCGATCGCCGCTTCCGACGTGGCGATGTCGAGAAGCTCCTCGCCGAAGGGGCGCACTCGGAGCGGGAGTTCGCTCCAGCGCGCGACCAGACACGGGAAGCGGAGCTGGCGGTCCTCACCCGGCTCGCCGCCGGAGGCGGTCCGTCGGCCAGCCCGGCGGCGGTCGCCCGCGGGGCGGTCGAGGCATTCCGCAGCCATCTCGGGGTTGATCGGGTGGCGATCTACCTGACCCGCGATGGGAGCGACTCACAGATGCACCTGGAGACCCACGGCGGCTACGAGCTCGCTCCTCCCGACACGCTGCAGACAATCGTCGATTCGACGGACCAGGCTGATTGGGCCAGCCGCGCGGCAGCTGACTCCGGACCGCTGCATCTGCAGATCACGCTGCGCGCCAGCAGCGAGGCGATCGGCGCCCTGATCCTGGAGGGAGAACCGGGCGGCCCGCTCAGCGACGTGCCAATGTCGTTCCTCAACGCCGCCGCCAACGCCATCGCCTCGGACATCCAGGGGGCGCGCACGCTGGTTCGCGCCCGACGCGAGGTGACCAGGGCGCGCGCGCTGCGGCACGTCACCCAGGAGCTGACCGGACAGCTGGACCTGACCGCGGTCCTGGACGACATCGCCGACCGGACGCGGTCGCTCTTCGATGCCGACAAGGTCGGCTTCTGGCTGCTCGAGGAGGGCGAGCATCCATTCCACGCGGTTGCGGCACGTGGCCTTTCCGAGGAGTTCCTGGCATCGGTCCGCACCCTCACCCTGGACAGCACCACCATCGGCGTTCGGGCCGTGCGGGAGCGCCGGACGTTCGTCTACCGCGATGCCGATCCGCGTCACGCGGTCGGCAGCATGCAGGCCACCTACCGGCGCGAAGGGGTCAAGACCGCCTGCCTGGTGCCGCTGGTCAGCCATGACCGCGCCCTCGGCGTGATCGGCCTGTATCACGGGCGCGACCGCGAATGGCCAGAGGACGAGCTGGCCCTGGCCCAGGCCTTCGCCAACCAGGCGGCGGTGGCCATCAGCAATGCCCGCCTGTACCGATCGGTTGCCGATCAGGCGGCCCGCATGCGCTCGATCCAGGATCTCTCCTCGCGCCTGAACCGACTGACCGACGTCCAGGCGATCGCCGACGCGATCGTCTCCGAGGCGAGCACGCTCGCCGCATACCACGACATCCGCGTCTACACCGTCAACTGGGAGACCGGCTTCTGCGAGCCGGTGGCCTACACCTACCGGCTGCTGGGAGAGGGCGACTTCAGCGAGCGGCTGCGGGTGCCGATCGGCGAGGGCTCATTCACTGGCTGGGTCGCCGAGCAGGGCGAGCCGCTGCTCATCAACGACGCGCTCAACGACCAACGCGGGCACACCATCGAGGGGACCGATGACATCGAGGAGTCGATGCTGGTGGTGCCGATGGTCTTCGAGGGCCGCTCGGTCGGGGTGATCGGGCTCTCGAAGCTCGGCAAGGACCAGTTCAGCAACGACGACCTGCAGACGATGCTCATCTTCGCCGGCTACGCCGCGCAGGCCATCGCCAACGCCGGCTCATATGCGCGCCTCGAGACGCAGTCGACCGAGCTCGCGCGCCAGTCACAGTCGCAGCGCCGTCTGCTCGAGATCAACGAGAGGCTCCTCTCCACGTTGGACCAGCAGCACGTGCTGGAGACGATCGCCGACGGCCTGCGCTCAGTGGTGCACTACGACAACCTGACGATCTACCGAGCCGATCATCAGAATCGGATCATGGTGCCGGTCCTCACCCGGGAGCGGCATGCCGAGCAGGTCATGCGCTACATCGTGCCGTTCGGACGTGGGCTGATGGGCTGGGCAGTCGAGCACCTCGAACCGATACTGGCCAACGACGCGCTCAGCGATTCGCGCTCGGCGCAGATTCCCGGCACCCCCGCCGACCCCGAGGCGCTCGCCATCGTGCCGCTGGTCAGCGATGGCGAGGTGATCGGCTCGATGAACATCTCGCGCGTTGGCGGTCCGGAGACCTACTTCACCGACACCGACTTCGAGCTGGTGAAGCTCTTCGCCGGCCAGGCCTCGATCGCCCTGCGCAATGCCGATACGCACTTCGCGGTGAGCCAGCGCGCCGACACCGATGCACTCACCGGCCTCGGCAACCACGGTTCATTCCAGCGCACGCTCGGGCAGGT
>VBJX01000037.1:0-5638 GCA_005879775.1 Chloroflexota bacterium | reverse complement strand
TCAAGGGCTACAACGACCGCCTCGGCCACCCTGCGGGCGACGCCCTGCTGCATGCTGTGGGAACCGCGATCTACGGCGCGGCCCGCTCGGACGACAAGGTCTTCCGTTACGGCGGCGACGAGTTCGTGCTGGTCCTGCCGGGGGTCGACCCCGCCGGAGCGCTCGCCGTCGGCGACCGCGTGCGCCAGGCCGTGGCACGCCTCACCGCGCAGGATGCCGAGCCGGTGACGATCTCGGTCGGCGTGGCCACGCTTCCCAACGACGCGGCTGACAAGAACGAGCTGATCACCGGCGCCGACACGGCCCTCTACTACGGAAAGCAGTCGGGCGGGGACCGTGTGGTCGCCGTCGCCGATGTCCCGAAGGAGATGCGCGACCTGCGCGGCACGCTCGACCAGCTCGCTCGCACCGCCCTCCTCCGCCCGGAGGAGGTCTCGGTCAGCAGCATCGCCCAGCAGGCCGTCCGCCTCGCCGGCTCCACCGAGGACAGCTGGGAGGAGGGTCTGCTCGAGGCTCTGCTCAGCCTGGCACGAGCCCTCGACGCCCGTCACGAGTCGACCCGGGGCCATGCCGACCGGGTGGGGACCCTCGCGGCGCGCCTCGCCGCCGAGCTGGGGCTGTCCGATGACGAGATCTGCGCCACCGAGCTCGCCGGACGGCTGCACGAGGTCGACCTGGTCGCCGGCGGCGAGCTGCAGAACGTCAGCTCCGTGCGCGCTGCCAGCGAGCTGCTGCGCTGGTTCCGGCTGGCGGGCGACTGACGGCCTCATGATCGGCGGCGCGGCGTCGCATCGTGGTCGGGCCGATGCGCTCGCCCACCTTCGCTCCGAGATCGGACAACGCTTCCGGGAAGAGGCGGTCGAGGCGCTCGCCACCGTCGTATCGGCTCGCCAGCATCGCGGCGAACGTCGGCGGGCGGCTGACGCGGCGCCGATCGAGGGCGCCGCCTGAGGGCTGTCTGGGGAGGCCCCGGCCCGATGCTATCATCGGGCGCCGATGCCGATTCCCAGCCGCGCTGCCGCACGCCTCCGCTGGCCGGCAGCCATTGGCATCGTCGTCCTGGTGGCGACGGCAGCAGCTGGATGCGGCCAGCAACCGTACCCGTCATCAACTCCGTCAGGTACGCCGGAGGGCAGTGGGACGCCAGCGCCGACACCCTCCCCGACCCCCACCCCAGCGCCGACGCCGGTCTTCACCAACCCGCCTGACCCGCAGCTCGCCGCGCTGATTCCAACGACCATCCTTGGCCACGTGGTCGTGATTCCTGCCGTCAGCGAGTTCGCACTGACCCCCGGGGATATCGGCCTGATCTTTGGAGAGATCGGCGACCGCTTCCGCGCGCTCCAGGTTGCCTTCGTGGAGAACCCGCGGCTCTCGCTGTACGCGGTGCGGATGGACCCGCCGTTCGCCACCACCGCCGACCTGGAGCCGTACCTCGCCGCCGCGGGTGAGTACGTCGGCATCGCCGGCCTCTACCGCGATCCGTGGCAGCTGACCACGATCGGCGATCACGTGGTCTGGGTCCGCCCCGGCGATAACGCCACGATAGCGGGCACCGTCATCTACGCTTGGGCGACCGGTGGGTACGTCGTCCTGATGACCGGGATCAACGACGCGCAGAACCTTGCCATGCTAGCTGCGCTGCCGGGAGAGCCGCCCCCCACCCCAACCCCGGCACCCTCGGCGTCGGCTCCGCCCAGCGCCAATGCCTCCCCCGCCGCCTCTGGCGGCTGAAACCGTCCGGGTCCGCTCGCCGGGGCCGCGAAGGCATCGGGCTATGATCGCCCCCGTGAGCGAGCCGTGGAGCGGATGGGGAGACGACGGGCGCGAAGACAGGCTCTCCCGCAAGCGCGACCGCCTTGCGCGCCTGCTGAACGTAGCCTCGATCCTGTACGCCCGCGGCAGCGGGGAATCGGGCGTCGCGGTGAGCGAGATCGCGGAGCTGACCGGGATGACGACGCGGACCGTGTATCGGGACATCCGCGCTCTGGAAGAGGAGCTGGCCATGCCGATCTTCCAGGCGGGCCGCGGCCGCTACGGGATCGAGAAGAAGTACTTCCTCCCGCCGCTGCGCCTGACCCTCCCGGAGGCGGTCGTGCTCTTCCTGGCGTCCCGCCTGATTGCGCGCTGGTCCGATGAGTACGACCAGGCCGTGGTGAGCGCCTTCACCAAGCTCGCCGATCTGCTTCCCCAGCCGATCGCCCGCCACGTGGCCGCCACCATGCTGGTGGTGGGACGCGCGGGACACAACGAGCCGTTCCTGCGCAACTTCGCCAACGTTGCCCAGGCATGGGCCGATGGACGGGTGGTGGAGCTCGACTACGAGCCCGGCGGCGGAGAGCGGCGGCGTGCACGGGTCCGGCCCTACCTGCTCGAGCCCGATGCCGCCGGCAGGAGCGTCTACCTGATCGGGCACGACGAGACGGTCAACGCCATGCGCACCTACAAGGTCGAACGGATTCGGAGCTCGACCCTCACCACCGACCGTTACGAGATCCCCGAGAGCTTCGACGCCGACCGCTGGCTGGCGCACTCGTGGGGCATCTGGTCGTCGGACACGACCGCCACCGCTGACGTGCACCTGCGCTTCGACGCGAGCGTGGCCCACCGCGTGCGCGAGGCGATCTGGCATCGCTCGCAGGAGCTGACCGAGTTACCCGATGGGGGCGTCGAGCTGAAGCTCACCGTGGCGGGGATCGTGGAGATCCGTCCCTGGATCCTCTCCTGGGGAGAGGCGGTGGAGGTCCTCGAGCCGCCGGCCCTGCGCGAGTCGGTTGCCGCGGCCGTGCGTGGCGCTGCCGCTCGCTACGGCGCGTGACCGATCACCCCCTCGAGGTCGAGCTCAGGTTCGAGGCCGACGACGAGGGCCCGCTCGACGCATTGGCGGTAGCCGACCGACTGGGCCCCGCCTGGCTCGGCCCCGCGAGCACGGTCGACGAGACAGATCGCTACCTCGACACGGCGGACCTGCGCCTTTCGGCGCGTCGCTGGGCCTGCCGCCTGCGGACCCGGCAAGGGCGCACGCTCGTGTCGCTCAAGGGCCCGGGCGAGCAACAGGCGAGCGACCCCTTCCACCGGCGGCGTGAGGTCGAAGGCCCCGCCACCGAATCCCTCGATCCGTCGCACTGGCCCTCCTCGCCGGCCAGGGAGCTCCTGGACACCATGCGAGGTGGAGAGCCGCTCGAAGAGCGATTCACGCTCACCCAGCAGCGCACCGAGCGCCCGGTCCAGCTCGCCCGACGCCACACCGGCCTCCTCTCGCTGGACAGGACCCAGATCTGGCGAGGCGGCGCGCAGATCGGCGGGCTGCTGAGCGTCGAGCTCGAGGTCGACCCGATCGCCCTGGAACGCGGGGCCGATCCGACCCCGTTGGCGCGCGCCCTGAGCGCGCATCCGGGCCTTCGGCCTGACCCGGCCAGCAAGCTGGAGCACGCCCTGCAGCTGCTGGGCGCAGACAGATGAGGCGCCGCCAGATCGCCGAGCTCGCCTGCCTCGGCGTGGCCGCTGCGGTCTGGAGCTACGTCGGCTGGGACTCGGCGCTCTGGGATCCACGCTACCAGCTGGCGTTGCACCTGGCCGCTGTGGCGGCGATTGTCGGGCTCGGGGTCCTGGCGCTCGCGGGCAAGGAGCTGCCGCGCACCCGTATCTACCTGCCCGTCGCGGCACTGGTGGCGGCCTTTGGTCTCGCGTCGCTGTCAGCGTGGAACCCGGGCCTCTCGGCGAGCGCGTTGGCCGGGATCGTGGCCACCGCAGCGATGCTGCCGGTGGCCCTGCTGGCGTTGCGCCACCGCCCGGGTTGGACAGGGCTGATCGTCGCTCTTCCCGTCATCGGGCTGTCGGCCGGAGCCATGATCGTGCTCGTCTGGAGACGCGCCGAATGGGTGCTGGCAGGAGGCCCGGGGCTGCCGCCGCTGCGCCTGGCGCACGAGGGAACCCCCTTCGGTTCGGTCGCCGTGCCGCCCTTCGTCATCCTCGCCGCACTGCCGACCGCACTCTGTGTGCCGGACCGGCGCCTCCGTCGTGCCCTCGTCGCTGGCCTGGTGGCAGTGGGCATTCCACTTGCGCTCCTCTCCGGATCGCGGTCGGCCTGGCTGGCGATGGCCGTGGCGGCGATCGTCCTGACCATTCCCTACGTACGCACGTGGCGCGCCTCGCTGACCCGGGGCCGCGGCCTGCTCGTCGCCGGCGCCGGCGTCGCTGTGATCGGTGCGGCGATCGTCCTGGTCGGCGGACGGCTGCTGCAGGCCAGCTCCCTCCTCTATCGCGCCTACCTGTGGCGCGACACGTTGGCCGCGTGGCGGCCGGATCCCCTGCTCGGGATCGGGCCGGGTTCGATGCCGTTTGCGCGGGAGGCCGCGGCACCGCCCCTCTCATTTCCAGCGGCGCAGCCGCACTCGCACGACATCCCGCTCGGCATCCTTGGCGACGCCGGGCTCATCGGCCTGCTGGCGGCCATGGTCTTGGCAGCCTGGTTCGTGGCGGCTGCCGGTCCATGGCGTCTTCGGACCCTTCCCGGTCGTGCAGCCTTCGCGGTCCTGGCCGGCTTCAGCGTCGGGATGCTCTTCGAGGACCTCACCTTCCTGCCCAACTTCAACCTGCTGGTCATCCTGCTGGTGGCGATCTGCCTGGCGGATGCGGGCGTGGTCGACTGGCGGCCGATCCGGCCTCCGCGTCTCGCCTGGGCTGGCATCGGTGCCGCCGGACTGGCGCTGGCAGTGGTCATGGTGCTCGGCGACGGGGCGGCGATTGCCTACCGGAATGGCGTGGACTCGGCCGCGAATCACGACTGGGAGGCGGCCAACGCGAGCCTGGAGACAGCCGTGCGGCTCGACCCGTGGCAGCCGACAGGGCCCAAGACGCTGGCGGTCACGGCCGACGAGACCGGTCGATCAGCCCTGGCACGGTCGAGCGCGTCGAGGGCGACGCAGCTGAATCCCGGGGACTCCGCCTCGTGGACGAACCTTGCGCTGCTCTGCCTGGACGCCGGCGATATGGACTGCGCGCGTCGCGCCGCGGACCGCAGCGTGGCCAGCACGCCGGCGGGCGGCTTCGACCTCGTCAACGCGGCGCGTGTCTACGAGCGCCTCGGACTGGCCGCCAGGGCCGATGACGCCTATCGGCTCTCACTGCTCACCAACTGGTGGACCGGCCTGACCTACCCCTGGCCGCGCAGCACGCCGATCGGGAAGGAGTCGCCCAGTGAGCTCGGGGGTGAGGTGGCCGAGCTCAATGCCCTGGTCGCGCGCCGCGTCCAGGGCGAGGACCTGGCGCTCGGAAGCTACGTCTACCCACTCCCACGGGCGCTGGCGATGGCCATGGATGGTGATCGGGCCGCGGCGCGTGCCGCGGTCGGCAAGGCGATGGCCAGCGAGCCCGCCTCCCCGTTGACGTGGCAGATTGCCGCCCTCCTCCAGCGTCACTGGGGCGACGACGATTCCCATGCACTCCGCATGATCGAGGTCACCAGCGGGGCACAGGTCAGCTTTGCAGCCCCCAGCGCAGCAGTGCGCCTTACCCAGGACATCGCCACGTTCCGCGCCTATCCCAACGACGGCCTGATCGAGAGCGCGCAGCGGTTGACCCCGACGGCTGCATGGCCCTGGGTGCTGGAACCGCTCCTGGCGCCCTAGTCCACCAG
>VBJX01000083.1:5137-7172 GCA_005879775.1 Chloroflexota bacterium | reverse complement strand
GCCTAAGGTGTGGAATGGTCAGCGGATTCCAAATTCGCGTGCCGCGATGAAGCCGATCATTGCGACAGTCTTCTCAGCAGCCATATTCCTGGCAGCCTGCTCGCCCGCGCCTCTGCCAACGCCGACCGTTTCGCCGGCGCCGTCGTCGAGCACTGCGCCGTCGTCGACTGCGAGCGCGGCGGTTGGGCTGAAGGTCAGGTGTGATCGCGTGCCGGACTACTGGCTCCCGGCGGACGCATCCGGATCACCGATTCCCGTCACGCTCATGTGCGACAACGCGGTGGCAGCAGCCGAAGCTGCGGTGGGGGCTGACCCAGGCATCACCTCCATCGAGTTCCACTATTTCTTCTGGTGCCGGCCTGGCGTCTACTGCTCAATCACGACCGCGAACAACGGTCACGTCATCTTCCACTTGACGGGACTGCGCCCGGACATTCTTGTGCAGGTCTGGGTCGACGAGGCGGGAGGTGTCGCTGCATCGAGCCCGCAGCCTTTCCCCTCCCCGTCGTCCTGATCGGTACACTCATCTCCCACCTGACGCAACGAGGCAGTTAGCCGTGAAGCTTGCCAGCCGCATGGAGCGCATCGGGACCGAGACTGCCTTCGAGGCGGCGGCCCGTGCCCGCGCGCTGGAGGCGACCGGCCGGGACGTGATCCACCTGGAGATCGGCGAGCCTGACTTCGACACGCCGCGCCACGTGAGCGAAGCAGCAGTCAAGGGACTCCTCGACGACAAGATGACGCACTATCCGCCGGCCCCGGGCATCGCCCCGCTCCGCGCGGCGATCGCCGATGACGTCAAGCGCTGGAAGGGGATCGACGCCGCCCCGGACCAGGTGATCGTCACGCCCGGCGCCAAGCCGATCATGTTCTACGCGATGCTCGCCCTCATCAACGAGGGCGACGAGGTGATCTACCCCAACCCCGGCTTCCCGATCTACGAATCCATGGCCCGATACGTGGGCGGGACCGCGGTGCCCGCGCCGATGCGCGAGGCCAATGACTTCCGGATGGACGTCGCCGAGGTGGAATCCCTGGTGACCGATAGGACGCGGTTGATCGTCACCAATTCGCCGCACAACCCGACCGGCTCGATCCTCACCCCCGACGACGTGCGCGAGATCGCCCGGATCGCGATCGAGCATGACCTGGTCGTCCTGGCCGATGAGATCTACGGCCGCCTGCAGTACGAGGGCGAGCCGCTCTCGATCGCGACGCTGCCCGGCATGACCGAGCGGACCATCACGCTGGATGGCTTCAGCAAGACCTTCGCGATGACCGGGTGGCGGCTCGGCTACGGGATCGTTCCGACCTGGCTGATGCCGGCGTTCTCGGCCCTCGTCATCAACTCGGTGAGCGGCACCAACGCCTTTGCGCAGGCCGGGGCGGTCGCCGCCCTCACCGGCCCGCAGGACGCAGCCGATGCGATGCGCGCCGAGTTCATGGCTCGGCGCTCGCTGATCGTCGAGGGGTTCAACTCGATCCCCGCGGTGAGCTGCGTGATGCCGCACGGCGCCTTCTACGCCTTCCCGAACATGAGCTCCTTCGGGCGCACCAGCAACCAGATCGCCGATCACCTGCTCTACGACGCGGGCGTGTGTGGTCTTTCCGGCACCGCGTTCGGCAGCTACGGCGAGGGGTATCTGCGGTTCAGCTATGCCAACTCGCGGGAGAAGATCAGCGCGGCGATTGAGCGGGTCGGGGAGTCGCTGGGAAAACTGGAGCGCACCGGCGAGCTGGTCGGGGCGGGATCGGCCTAGCCCGATGTCGACCCGATGACCACCATGCAGCAGCGGACGGCAGACCGCCTCTACGACGAGGCGGTCCCTTCGTTCGAGCGCTGGGACTTCGTGCGCGAGATCATTGACGAGTCGATCGACCTGGCGCTCAACTACCGGCAGTCGGGTCATCCCGGCGGCTCGCGCTCCAAGGTCCACATGTTCCTGGCGCTCCTCCTCTCGGGCGCCATGCACTGGGACATCCGCCGGCCCTGGCGCCCCTTCGCCGATCGTTTCGTGCTGAGCGCCGGCCATAC
>VBJX01000083.1:0-4982 GCA_005879775.1 Chloroflexota bacterium | reverse complement strand
AGACCCTCTTCCTCAAGTTCAACACCGGACCTTCCGGACACGGGATGCCGCCGTCCGCCGGCGAGGCGGTGGCCCTCAAGCTGGCCGGGGCGGGGGAGGTCAAGGTCTTCGTCGTCGAGGGGGAAGGCGGCCTCACCCCCGGCGCCAGCCACGAGACCCGCAACACGGCGTGGGGTCTTGGCCTCTCAAACCTGGTCTTCCTGCTCGACTGGAACGACTACGGGATCGACGATCCTGCCATCTCGAGCGTGGTGCCCGGCACCCCGGAAAGCTGGTTCGGCGCGTATCACTGGCGGGTGAACGGCACGATGGACGGCTCCGAATGGGGGCCCGTCACCCGGGCCGTGCTGGAGGCCGCGCGGGGAGAGAACCCGCACCGCGTGCCATCGGTCTCCTGGTTCAAGACGCGCAAGGGCCGCGGCTACGGCAAGTACGACAACAAGAGCCACGGCACGCCGCACGCAATGAACTCCCCGGAGTTCTGGACCGTGCGCAAGGAGTTCATGGCCCGCCACGGCGTCGAGTACGTCGGGGTGGACGAGCCTGCGCCGAAGGATGCAGCGGAGCAGCAGGCCCAGGCCCGCGCCAACTTCGCGGTGGCGATGGGCGTGCTGCGCGACAACACGGAGCTGGTCGACGCCATCTCAAATCGGCTGATCGAGGTCGCGGAGCTGGTGCCGGACCATGTCGAGGGCTTCAATCTCGGAGGCCGCGGCGCCGACATCTTCAGCGACAAGCGCCTGACCGACGTGCGCAGCTATCCCGCCGAGATGTGGAAGGCGCCCGGCGAGAAAGTCGCCAACCGCTCCGCGCTGGCCACCTGGGGCTCATGGGTCAACGCCTTCGCCCGCGCCGAGTACGAGCGCCCGCTGGTGATCGCCTGCTCAGCGGACCTGGCCGAGTCGACGAATATCGCCGGCTTCGCCAAGGACTTCGGCGAGATGCCCGGCTGGGGCTGGTACAACCGCGAGACGAACCCGCGCGGCGCGCTCCTGCCGCAGCAGATCACCGAGTTCACGAACTCGGGCGTGACGGTTGGGATCGCCACCGTCAACCTGGCGGATGACCCGATGACCTCCTTCAACGGGTTCTGGGCCGCCTGCTCGACCTATGGCTCCTTCTCGTACCTCAAGTACGGCCCGATGCGCCTCTTCAGCCAGCTCGCCCAGGACAACCAGCTCAAGGTCGGCAAGGTGATCTGGGTGGCCGGGCACTCGGGGCCCGAGACGGCCGAGGACTCGCGCACCCACTTCGGGATCTACGAGCCGGGGGTCACCCAGCTCTTCCCGGAGGGCCATGTCATCGACCTGCACCCGTGGGAGTACAACGAGGTGCCGGTCGTGCTGGCCGCTGCCCTCGCGACCGATGTCCCGATCGTCGCGCTGCACCTCACGCGGCCGACGGTCGAGATCCCAGACCGGGCGGCGATGGGCATGGCGTCGCACTTCGATGCGGCTCGCGGCGCCTACCTGATCCGCGACGCGGATCCCGGGCAGGCCCCGGCGGGCACGGTGTACGTGCAGGGCACCGTCACCACCGCCAACCTGGTCAAGGTGCTCCCCGAGATCGAGAAGCGTGGCCTCAACGTGCGGGTCGTGGCCTGCATCAGCCCGCAGCTCTTCCGCCGCCAGGACGCCGGATACCGTGACTCGATCCGCTCCGACGCCGACCGCTGGGACAGCATGGGCGTGACCAACCGGACCCTGAAGCTGATGGCCGACTGGGTCGAGGGACCCATCGCTCGCGAATACTCGCTGGCCGCCGACTGGGACGACCGCTGGCGAACCGGCGGCACCGTTGACGAGGTGATGGACGAGGCGCACCTGGGACCGGGGCACATCCTCGAGGCGATCGAGCGCTACGTGGCCGACCGCGAGCTGCGCCACCGGCGGCTCCGCGAGCTGGTGGCGGCCACGGAGCGACGCTGATGGAGCCCCACCCCTACGAGCACCGCAAGCCGCGTCGGCCGCTCCGCCTGCCGCGACGCACCACGCCACCGCCGGACCGTCCGGCGCCGCCCAACCTGCGGATCCTGCTCATCGTGGGGCTGGTGCTGACCGCGGTCTTCGCCGCGCTGGCGGTGCCGTACCTGATCGGCTACCTGCTGCAGCTGGTGAGCCGCTAGGCCCTGGGGGTCAGCACCAGGACCGAGTCGCCAACCACCTTGACCTGCGGCCGAACCAGGGGCGGCAGCTGGATCGGGTACGCCTGCACGTCGCCGTCGTAGCCGCCCGCCCGCGACCATTGGTCGCTGCCGTTGGCCAGGTGCCCATACAGGTCGAAGCTGGCCCCGTGGCATGGGCAGCGCAGGTCGTTGCGCTCCGGGCGGTAGGCAAGCGTGCAGCCCATGTGGGTGCAGACCGAGCTGAGGGCCCGGATCTCGCCCTCGTCGTTGACCAGGAATCCCTCGAAGGCCGCGGTGCTGAAGCGCAGGACCGCCCCAGCGGGCAGGTCCGCCAGGCGCGCCACCGCCATCCATTCGCCCTTCGGCGCCAGCGCGCGACCCGGGTCGACGAAGGCCTCACGGATCGTCGGGTCCCGGAGGAGGGCGACTGCCGCACCGCCCGCGGCCAGCCCGATCGCCGCCCCCACCCCGCCCCGCAGCAGGTCGCGACGGCTCAAGCGCACGCGCCCGATGCCGGGGATCGGCAGGCTGCTGACCGCGGCGATCCCCTGGTCGGCATCTCGCATGCGGAGCCGCAGCTGCTCGATGAAGGCGGGATCGGGCGACGTGACCTCCGGCAGGCCGGCTGCGGCCATCTCGGCGGCCAGGCGTGCAGTGAGCGCCTCGTCATCGGCGATGTCGTCAGGCGACGGTCGCTGGCCGTCGAGGAGAGCGGCGACGTACCGCGAGAAGACCTCGGCGCGCTCGTCAGTCATCGGTCTGCACCAGGATCGCGGCCTTGCGAAGGGCGCGGTACTGCAGGACCTTGGCGTTGCCGCGCGTGATCCCCAGCTGATCGGCAGTCTCCGCCACCGAGAGGCGCTGCAGGAATCGAAGCTCCAGGACCCGGGCATAGCGGCTGGGGAGTCGCTTCAGCAGGCGGGCCACCGCCGCCTTGGCGCCATCCGCATCGGCCTCGGCGTGGGGATCGGCCAGCGGATTGGACGGCTCCCAGCCGGGGGCGACCAGCTCGAGCTCCACCTGCGGCAGGCGATAGAACGAGCGCCAGTAATCGGCCACCGCGTTCTGCGCCACCCGATACAGCCAGGCGGCGATCTGCGCCGGCGGTCGCTTGACGTCGAGCTGCTCGACGGCACGCATGAAGACCTGGGCGGTGATGTCCTCGGCATCGGGGCGGTTGCCGACGCGCGCGTAGACGAAGCGGAAGATCGGCACCACGTGGGCGTCGTAGATCTGCTCGAAACGCGGCTCAGGCTCGGCCATCGTATCCAGTACGGCCGCGGTTACGCCTCGCGGAGCGGCGACGCCTCGCGCGGTCGCAGGGGGGCGAGGAGCGCGGCGATCTCCTCCAGGAAGTTGGCATCGGTGTCGTCGAAGGCACCCAGGTCCGATCCGTCGATGTCGATCTCGCCCACCACCGCGCCGTCGGCGAAGATCGGAACCACGATCTCGCTTCGAGTCGTCGAAAAGCAGGCGAGATAGCGGGGATCGGTGTCGACGTCATTGATGATCTCGGTCTGGCCCGATTGCGCCGCTGCACCACAGATCCCGGTGCCGATCGGGATGCGCGTGTGCTCGGTCGCCTCCGGGCCGATCCACGGGCCGAGGACCAGCTCGTTGGCCCCCTCGTCGACCCAGTAGATGCCGACCCAATCGTAGTGGCCGAAGCGATCGTGGAGCAGCTCGACCGCTCGCTGCGCGGCGGCTTCAGGGCCGGGCGCCTCGGCAATCGCGGTGCGCAGGCCATTCAGCGCGTCGCCGTGTTCGACGGGGCGCTCCTCGGCGACCGGGTGGCTCACTGGTGCGTGGCCCAGCGATCGGCCCAGCGGTCGATGCCGTTGATGGCACGGCGCAGGTCGGCGCCCTTGGAGGTGAGGGAGTACTCGACCCAGGGAGGCGTCGATGACACCAGGCGGCGGTCGATCAGTCCCTCGTCCTCCAGCAGCTTCAGGCGCTGCGAGAGGGTCGCCGAGTTGGCTCCCCCGAGGGCGTCCTGGAGCTCGCAGAAGCGCTGCTTGCGCTCGCCGAGGACGCGGACGATGCGGAGCACCCACTTCTGGCCCAGGACGGTCAGGGCGGCGGTGGCGGCCCCTTGGGTGCGAAGGGCGGCCGCGCGGCGCTCAGCACGCGAGCGGTGCGTCCGGGGGGACGGAGCGTGCAGGCCGGCGTCCATCAGGCGGCGGACGATAGCACCGGCCCTAGGGAGGGTCAACCGAGCGGCGGAGTACCGAGATCCGTTGGCTCCGGCAGTGAGACGCGGCGCATTGCCTCAAGCGTCTGCTCGAGCAAATAGGTGGCTGCGGCCGCTCTGCGTTTGCTTCCCACAGCCCTGTGCAACTTCTTCTCGTAGTCCGAGCCCGCGCGGATAATCGTCAACACAACCAACCCGGATGCCGGCCCCGTTTGTGACACCGAGCTTTGACGCGAATTTGACAGTCCCGGTGAGGGAGGATTCTTCGGGATCATGAGAAAAGTCACGGCCAATCTTTACATGACCATCGACGGACGCGGCGGATTCCCAACCTACCCAGGGTACGACGTCCCCACGGGGAATCCAGACGATCCGGAGGAGTTTTTCCAGAGGATGTGGACCGATCGCTACTCTGACGTCACGACCGTCGTCATGGGGCGTCGTTCGTTCACGGGCCACCGACGGGTGCATTCACTCAAGGCGCGGAAGCCCGACGCTCCGAAGTTCCTCTTCGACTACTCGCGCTTCCTCGAACGGGTCGAGAAGGTCTGTCTATCCCACCGGCTGAAGCACCTCAACTGGGCGAACTCCCGGTTGATGAGCGGCGACCTTGCGAAGATCGTGGCGACGCTGAAGCGAGAGAAGGGTGGGAACATCATCCTCGAA
>VBJX01000073.1 GCA_005879775.1 Chloroflexota bacterium | reverse complement strand
ACCCCGATCACGCGCAGCTCTTCTGGCGCAGCCTGCTGGAGGCCGATCGGGTCCTGAAGTCCTTTCAGTCGGGGTTCCTCGGCAAGATGAGCCCGGTCCACCTCTTCTGGGGAGGCCTCGATCACGCGACCTCGCGCTACTCCGATCGAATTGCGCCGCGCCATCCCGGTGGGGCGCCAAATACCCCGGACTGGGTGATGGAGGAGGCCTACTCCCGCGAGGAGACCGCCACCGGCTGGTGGCCGTCGTTTCCCGAGATCGGCCCAGGCTTCTACGCCTACACCTACCCGGAGCCCGATGGCTACCGGTCGGCGCAAATCGGGCCTCAAGGCGCTCGCTTCGACGAGAAATGGGGCGAGTTCATCCTGCCCTACGACTCGACTCGCGAGCTGGCCGATCCGGCCGCTGCCGCCCTGGAGTTCTTCGAGAGGGCCTACGAGGTGGGAGCCGATCTCGCCGGCTGGGACCGCGCCGAGCTCGAACCTGCGCAACCGCCGGACCATCGGCCGAAGCGGCCCTGGAGCGTGAAGGAGTCCGGAGTTCCCTAGCCGCTCCGGCCTGTAGTCGGCTGGCGACTGGAAAGGAGCGTGAGTGGTGAGCTCACGCGCTATTCCAGTCATGGGCAGCCTATTCGGCGAAGGAGGTCACGTTCTGGGGGCGCTCTTCGCTATTTGAGTCACAGGCCGACTGGCGGCGAGCAGCGACTCAGCCGATTAGCTCGGCCAGCTCGTCGTCGCTGAGAGTCTCGCCTTCTGCCCAGGCCCTGTCCGCCTCGTCCGCGGCGCCCTGCTGCTCCAACGCCGCCCGGGCCTCCGCCGCCATCACGTCGACGTTCACGACGAAATTCGGCGTTCCGCCTCCCATCTTCGCGCGCCGCGCGGCGGCCGCTGCCCCCAGGCGGAGCGCCTCGGCCGGGCGGCCCTCGCGCACCGCCATCGCCATGCCCAGGTCCAGGATGAGGGGCAGGCGGGCCAGGTCATTCATCTCCCTGATCCCCACCAGCGCGCCGCGCAGGTACTCACGCGCCTTCGAGGCATCTCCGAGCTGGAGATAGACGTTGCTGAGGACCATGCTGTTGTCGGTGGCGCGTGCCCGGTTGCCGTGCTCGAGGTGCATGCGGCGTCCCTCTTCCAGGAAGTCGCGAGCCGCGTCCAGCGTGCCGGCCCGTAGCTCCAGCGCCCCCCGCGCGGCCGTAGTGTCTGCCAGCCGCTCCGACTGGCCCGCCGCCGCGAACAGCTCAGCGCTCTCGGTGAAGCGCTGACGCGCGGTATCGAAGTCGCCGCGCACCATGGCGACGAAGGCGAGATTGTAGAGGTCGTCTCCCAGGCGGTCGGCGCGGTCATGGCCACGGTCGAGGTCGTAGGCCGCCAGGTAATGCGCCTCGGCGTCGTCCAGTGCGTTCTGCCAATAGACGATTCCCCCGGCGGCCGTGTGCGCCGCCGCGAGAACTCCCGCGTCCACGCTGTCGGCCCCTTCGGCGGCAGGCAGTAGGCGATCGAACCACTCCCGACCTTCGCGCAGATGTCCGCGTTGCATCCAGAACCGCCAGATCGCCGCGGCGAGCCGGAGACCCATCTCCCGCTCGCCGTTCTCCAGGGACCAGCGGAGAGCGGCGCGCAGGTTGTCATGCTCGCGGCCCAGACGGTCCAGCCAGGCGACGTCCCCCTCCTCGAGGGCAGTCGTGGCGGCCTCGGCAAGGCTCGTGAACCAGGCGAGGTGGGCGTGACCGATCAGCGGCGCTTCATCGGTCTGTGCGAGGCGTTCAGCTGCGTACTCGCGAATCAGCTGGAGCATCTCGAAGCGTGGCTCGTCGCCGCCGTCTGCGGCGGCTCGGACGAGGCTCTGGTCGACCAGTGCGGAGAGGCCGTCGAGGACGTCCAGGTCGCGCGCTGGTTTCAGGGTGGCGACATGTTCGGCGGCCTCGACCGTCCAGCCGCCGGAGAAGACGGAGAGTCGCTGGAAGAGGGCCCTCTCTTGTTCGCTGAGCAGCTGATAGCTCCAGTCGATGGCACCACGCAGCGTCTGCTGTCGGGCGGGGAGGTCGACGCTCCCGCCGGCGAGCAGCGGAAGGGCGGCCTCCAGGCGGGCCAGCATCATCTCCGGCGAGAAGATCTTGACCCTGGCCGCGGCAAGCTCGATCGCCAGCGGCAGCCCGTCGAGGCGCCGGCAGATGCCACCCACCGCGGCGGCGTTGTCATCGGTGAGTCGAAAATCGGGGCGGACGCGCCGCGCGCGCTCCACGAAGAGCGCGACCGCCTCGATCCGAGACAGCTCGTCGGGTGCCTGGTGGTCGGCGGCGCTCGGGACGGGGAGCGGCGCGACCGGATATTCCTGCTCCCCGGAGAGATGCAGCGGGATGCGGCTGGTGACCACGATCCGCAACCGGCCCGCCGCGCCCAGCATGCGCGCAACGAGCGGGGCAACGCCGATCAGCTGCTCGAAGTTGTCCAGGATCAGGAGCAGCTGCCGCTGCGCGAGCTGGTCGATGAGCGCCTCCTCCGGATCGCGCTCGGCCGGCGCTCGACTGCCCATGGCCTGCCCGATGGCAACGGCCGCCGGCGACCGCTCCGCGAATGTCTCGAGGGCCACGAAATAGACGCCGTCGCTGAAGCGATCGAGCGCCCGACCACCAAGCTCGATGCTGAGCCGCGTCTTCCCGATGCCGCCCGGCCCGGTGAGGGTCAACAGGCGGGTGCGTGACAGGAGCTCGGCAAGCTCGTCGAGCTCGTGATCCCGGCCGATGATTGGTGTATCGGCTGCCACAAGGTTCGTGCGGGCCGCGTCCAGGGTGCGCAGGGCGGGAAAGTCGGCCGGCAGCTCGGGGATGACGAGCTGATGAAGATGCTCTGTCCCCTGCAGGTCCTTGAGCCGATGCTCTCCCATGTCGCGCAGCTCGACGCCTTCGGGCAGCTTCGACTGCACCAGGGCGCGGCTGGCGTCGGAAAGGAGCACCTGGCCCCCATGCCCGGCGGCAGAGATGCGAGCGGCGCGATGCACGTCGACGCCAACGTAGTTGTCGCCTCCCAGCACGGCGTCGCCGGTGTGGAGCCCCATCCGCACGCGTACGGGCAGCCCATCCGGCCACTCGGCTGCCGCCAGCGCCTGCTGCGCGTCGACGGTCGCACCGACGGCGTCGACCGCCGATGGGAAGACCGCGAAGAAGGCATCTCCCTCAGTCGAGACCTCGCGACCGTGATGCGCCTCGATGGCGCCTCGCAGGATGGCGTGGTGGGTTTCGAGGGCCTCAGAGAAGCGGGCGCCGAGCTGCTCGACGAGGCGGGTCGACCCCTCGATGTCGGTGAAGAGGAAGGTGACGGTCCCGACCGGCAATGAAGGCACGGCGAGATGGTACGAGAGTCGACCCCCGACGGCCCACAATGAGCGCTCACCGCAGAACTGAGGCGACGTCGATGCTATCGGAGGCGATGCTGGTCACGACCGTGGCCGTGGCTGACCTGGAACGCGCCAAACCATTCTTCTCGGAGCAGCTGGGGCTGCCTATCCTGGACGAGACACCTTTCGCGATCCGCTTCGGGGCCGGCAAGGGGACCCAGGTGTCCGTGCGCCGCGGCCAGCCGAACGTGGGTCAGACCGTGGCGCATTTCGAGGTCAACGACATCGACGTGGTGGTCCGGGACCTCCGCTCGCGCGGCGTCACCTTCGAGGAGTACGAGTCGCCGAAGACGGTCGACGGCATTGCGCAGATCGGCCCGGCCCGCGCGGCATGGTTCAAGGATCCCGACGGCAACATCTTCGGGCTCCGCGAAGGGCCGGTTCCCTGATGCGATTCCGCACGACGATTCTGCAGGCGGGCAAGACGGCCACCGGCATCCACATTCCGGATGAAGTGGTCGAGGCACTTGGGGCGGGACGGCGCCCGCCGGTGCGCGTGACGGTCAACGGCTATGCCTACCGAAGCACGGTCGCCGTGGTCGATGGCCGGTTCATGGTCGGGGTGAGTGCGGACAACCGCGCCGCAGCCGGGGTGAAGGGCGGCGACGAGGTGGACGTGCAGATTGAGCTGGACACGGCTCCCCGCGAGCTGAGCGTTCCCGCCGATTTCGCAGCCGCCCTTGACGCCGAGCCGGCTGCGCGCGCCACGTTTGACGCCCTCTCGTACAGCAACAGGTCCTTCCACGTGCTCTCGATCGAGGGCGCCAAGACCGACGAGACCCGTCAGCGGCGCATCGCGAAGTCGGTAACGGTCCTTCGCGAGGGCCGTCCGCGGTAGGTCGGTCACCTGCATTGAATCGGCCCGCGCGATACAATTTGTGGTGCGCACGAGGAATTCAACATGCAGCGCTATGTGAAAACCACGGCGACGACCGATTCAAACCTCCACTGGTTTGAACCACTGGCCGAATGGGATCCGATCCTCTCCGGGACCGAGAAGCGCCCGGACACCCTCAGCCGCGAGATGATGGATCGCTACCAGCACGAGGAGGAGGCGTTCCGCACGCCCCAGCGTCGGGTTCGAAGGGCGCGCCGGGCGGCCTAACCGGGCTCCATCGTTCGGAACTCGTCGACCCGGCGCAGGTTGACGATCACCACCTCGAGCGACTCCTCAGCTCCGCCGCCACGCGCCATCACCACCTCGGTGAGCGGCAGGAAGCGCCGCGTGGCACGCAGCATCGGGTCGTCCTGCTCTCCCGGCCGCAGGTTTGCGGTGCCGATCAGCTGGTAGTCACCGACGCGGATTGACACCTCGGTTCGACTGCGAGGCAGACGCATATCGGGCGGGCTGACGTGGGGCGGCGGGACGACCAGGAGCGTTTCGTCCGGAAAGACCTCGACCCAGGTCTGATCCGATGCCTCTGCCAGGAAGCCGAACGGCTCACCGCTCTGCAGGATATCGGTCATCCGCTGGCCTTCAGTCCGAACCCAGCCGCGACGCTCGCCCTCGGCGAGCGCAACCCGGATCGGCTCGAGTCCTTCCATTTTCTCCATCGGGCTCGCTCCGTGAGACAGCACCGACTCTACCGCGTCACGCCACGCGACGCGGATTCGCCGGATGCTTTCAGCGGCCGATGGCACTCGAGCATGGTGCTCGGTCTGCGGAACAAAATGAAGGGGTCCGGTGCGCCCGGGCGCCAGCCAACCGGAGGGCGGGGGTGGTACCTGTGGAGGCAGGCCGGTCAGCGGTGGAGCTCAGCCTCGATCGCGGCCCGGTCAGGCATCCCGTGCCGCGCCCCCGGGCTCCGCACCTTGAGGGCAGCGGCGGCGTTCCCCGCGGCGGCCGCATCGTCCAGGGTGGATCCGGACGCCGGTGTCAACGGCCCGCACCGGGTGTGCGGGGACCTCTCGCCAGGCCTCACCCTGGACGATGAGCACCCCCGCGGCGCCTCGCGTGAGCACGATCGAGCCGGCCCCACGTGACTGGAGGGAGGCGATGGCCTCCTCCTGCGTCTCGGACTCGCCGCAGGCCAGCAGCTCGCGCTCATTTGGGCTCAGGATCGGCCGCAGGGCCAGGAGCGAATCGGGCAACGGCTGCCCCGGCGCCGGATTGATGACGATGGTCGCATCGCGGGCGGATGCCAGTTCGGCAGCGGCGACCACCCCGGCCATCGGGACCTCGAGCGAGGCCAATAGCACGCTGGCGTGCTCCGGCCAGCTGAGCGGCTGACCTTCCAGGTCGAGGCCTGCGTTGGCGCCGGGAGCGACCACGATCAGGTTCTCGCCATCGGGCGCGACGGCAATAAGGGCAATGCCCGTCGGCGTGCCCAGGGTCCGAACGCCGGAGACGTCGACCCCCTCGGCG
>VBJX01000072.1 GCA_005879775.1 Chloroflexota bacterium | reverse complement strand
TTCCGTGCAAGGTCATCGCCACCTTGCGGGCCAAGGGTCTGTCCATCTCCGGCCAGGACCAGGACGACACCATCATCGTGCCCTACACCACCGCGCAGAAGAAGCTCCAGGGCATCACCTGGCTGGACGACATCCTGTGCTCGGCCGTGTCCCAGGACTCGGTGAAGCTGGCGGGCCAGCAGGCGGCCGGGCTCCTCCGCGATCGGCACCGCCTGCGCCCCGAGCAGGAGGACGACTTCAACATCCGCAACCCGGAAGACATCATCCAGGCGCAGCTCGCTCAGCGCCCTGCTCATCGCCATCGCGTCCATCTCGCTGGTCGTGGGGGGAATCGGCATCATGAACGTGATGCTGGTCTCGGTCACGGAGCGCACGCGGGAGATCGGGGTGCGAATGGCGGTCGGGGCGACGGAGTCGGCGATCCAGCTCCAGTTCCTCGGAGAGTCCGTGATGCTCAGCCTCGCGGGCGGCGTCCTGGGAGTCGTCCTCGGAGTCGGCGCCTCCATCGTCGTGGGCCGCACGCTCCAATGGCCGATGGAACTGTCATTCGGCGGGGTCGTCCTGGCGGCGCTCTTCTCAACGGGCGTGGGCGTGATCTTCGGATACTACCCGGCGCAGAAGGCGTCGCTCCTCGACCCGATCGAGGCCGTGCGCTATGAGTGAGGGAGGAGGCGGCCGGCGAATGCACGCGGGAACCAAGTCGTGAGGCGACACGCGAGGTGGCTGGCCTCCGCGGGCCTTCTCGGCGTGGTCCTGCTGGTTGTCCTGAGCTTCAATCGGCCGGGCCATCCCCACTACTTCACGGCCAAGATCGAGCGGGGCGCGATCCGAGACGTCGTGGAGGCCACCGGAACCATCAGCGCCGTGGTCACGGTCCAGGTCGGTTCGCAGGTCTCGGGAACCATCGCCAAGCTCAACGCCGATTTCAACTCGCTCGTGCACAAGGGCGACCTCGTGGCCATCATCGATCCCGCCCTCTTTCGGGGGGCTCTCCTTCAGGCCACCGCCGATCTCGAGAACGCGAAGGCGAACCTGGTCGCGGCGGAAGCCAATCTGGAGAAGGCCAGGGCGGGTCTCGTGCAGACGAAGGCCGATTACGAGAGGACAGTCGGGCTCGCACGGAGTGGAATCGCGAGCCCGCAACAACTCGACCAGGCCAAGGCCAACCACGACTCCGCGAGCGCCACCGTCGGTGCGGCAGCGGCGAGCGTGACGCAGGCCAGAGCCCAAGAGAGCCAGAAGGCTGCGGCCGTGTCCGTGGCGCAGACCAACCTGAACTACACGCTGATCCGCTCTCCCATCGATGGAACCGTGGTGGCTCGCAACGTGGACGTAGGTCAGACGGTGGCCGCGTCCCTCCAGGCGCCGACCATCTTCACGATCGCGCAGGACCTCACCAAGATGCAGGTGCATGCCAAGACGGACGAGTCCGACGTGGGCAGCATCCAGCCGGGCCGGCCGGTCGCGTTCAAGGTGGACGCCTTCCCGAAGGAGACCTTCCAGGGCCTAGTCAGCCAGGTCCGAATGAACGCGACCGTCGTGCAGAACGTCGTCACCTACGACACCATCGTCGACTTCGACAATCGCGACCGGAAGCTCTTCCCCGGAATGACCGCCTACGCCACGATCCCGATCGCGACCGTCGAGAACACGTTGAAGATTCCGAACGCCGCGCTCCGCTACAAGCCTCCTTTGACCGTCGAGGAGGTCCGGGGGCTCTACCGGAAATACGACATCGACGCAGGCCCGGCGCAAGGCGCGCCGCAGGCGGCCCCGATGGCCCAGGAGACCACAGGTGGCTCCCGGCCGTCCGACGGCGCGAGCCATCGTCCCTCCCGAATGGAGCCACTGGGGGCCACGGCCGTGGTGTGGAGGGTGCAGTCCAAGGGCGCCCTCGAGCCCGTCCAGGTAGGACTCGGGATCACGGATCACTCCTTTACGGAACTGACCGCAATCGTGCGCGGCCAACTGCAGGAAGGCGACGAGATTATCACGGGCTCGGTCGGTGGCGGGACGCCCAGTGGTCCAGCCCTACCAGGCGGGGTACGGCGGTAGGGCCTTGGGTGTGAAGCGTGGAGGCGACCCTGGTTGACGAGGCGGGCGTACTACCTCAGATGGCGGGGGGAGAACTCCTGCGCATCGAGGACGTGCACAAGTACTACGACCTCGGAGCCGCGCGCGTGCACGCGCTCCGCGGGGTGAGCCTGGGCATCGCAACCGGGGAGTTCCTCGCGGTCATGGGCGCCAGCGGGAGCGGCAAGTCGACTTTCATGAACATCCTGGGCTGCCTCGACCGAGCGACCTCCGGCCGCTACCTCCTGGAGGGCACAGACGTATCGACCCTCGACAAGAGGACGCTGGCCAGGATCCGCAACAGAAGGATCGGATTCGTGTTCCAAGGCTTCAACCTGCTGCCGCGCACGACCGCGTTCGAGAACGCGGAGCTGCCCACCCTCTACTCCGACGTGGACGACGGCGAACGCGCCGAGCGGGCCAAGAGGGCTCTCACCATGGTCGGCCTCGCTGCACTGGCCGAGCACTACCCTTCTCAGATGTCCGGGGGTCAGCAGCAGCGCGTCGCCATCGCTCGCGCCCTCGTCAACCGTCCCTCGATCCTCCTGGCGGACGAGCCGACCGGCAACCTCGATAGCCGCACGTCGGTCGAGATCATGGACATCTTCCAGGACCTCAACGACAAGGGGCTGACGATCGTGCTCGTGACGCACGAGCCGGATGTCGCCCAGTTCGCCAAGCGCATCGTCTTGTTTCGCGATGGAAGGATCCGCAAGGATGAGCCGGTCACCCTCCGCCCTCGGGCCAGCGATGTGCTCAAGACACTCCCGACTCTGGAGGACTAACAGGAGGTAGGACAATGCAGAAATCGTTTGCGTGCGCCCTAGCCGTGGCCGTCGGAACAGTCCTGGCGCCGGGCACGGCGTCGGCGGCCGAGAGTTCCGACAAGGAGCATGCCGCGCTGGCCAAGGCGCTGGCGGCGGCGAAGGTCTCCCTGGGGAGCGGGCTCACCACCGCCGGCACCGCCGGCAAGCCGATCTCCGCGAAGTTCGAGGTCGAGGACGGCAAGCTCTCGCTCTCGGTCTACACCGAGAAGGACGGCAAGTTCAACGAGGTCGTCGTGGACCACGTGACCGGCAAGGTGGCGAAGTCCGAGCAGATCACCGAGGGCGAGGATCTCACTCACGCCAAGAGTCAGAGCGAAGCCATGGCCAAGGCCAAGCTTTCGCTCTCGGCCGCGGTGTCCAAGGCCGTCTCTGCAAACGCGGGATTCCATGCCGTCAGCGTGTTTCCATCGCTCAAGGACGGACACCCCGTCGCCGAGGTCTCGCTGCACAAGGCTTCCGAGTGGCGAACGGTCACCGAGAAGCTCGAGTAGCGTCCGCGTTGCCGGTGTGATGTGTTCAGCCGCCGGAGGGATCGGCATGAAATGGGTTACTCGCAAGCGGATCCACGTCAATCGCACCGCGACGGCATGGCTGATCAAACGCTTCGTGGATCCCGAGGCCGAAGTCCTCTTCGTGGAGCCCACAGAGGTCGCGGCCGTTGAGAGACGCGACGCCGCGATCGGCTTCGACGCACCGGGCGCCAAGTACCCTCACAAGGACGGGAACGGCCGCTGTTCGTTCGAGCAACTCGCTGCGGATCAATTCCCGCAGGACGCCGCGCTCCAACGTCTCGCGCGGATCGTCCATTGCGCCGATTTTCCCGACGAGCCGAGCACCGAGCCGGAAGCCGCCGGCCTGTGGGCGATCAGCCAGGGGTTCACCGAGGTCGGGCGCGATGATCCAGATATCGTGGCCCGCGCTGCTTTCCTCTACGACTCGCTCTACGCTCACTTGAGGCGTGCTGAGGAAGGCCGGCGCTAGGTCCGTCGTTTCCCGAAAACCAAGGGCGAGTCGGTCACGCCCTCTGAGGGAGGTCTCCATGAGATTCGCATTCCGCTTTCTCGCGTCGCTCGCACTCATCCTGTCGTGCGCGCCGGGCATCCTCATCGCCGGTCCCCTCGATCAAGCTGCGTGGGAGGCGGTCGACAAGACTCTGGGCCGGCCCGGAAGGATCCTTCCGGGGGACGTCCACCGGTACGGCTGGCCGCGATCGGATCTCCACGTCACCCTCGCGGCCGTGGAGGTCGCGCCGACACTGGCCCTGGGTTCCTGGGCGGGGCTGTTCAAGGCCGCCACGGAGGGCCATGTCATGGCCATGGGTGATCTCGTCCTGCTGGCGGACGAGGTCAACCCGGTCGTCCGCGCGCTCCAGGCCGGAGGACTGGACGTACTCGCCATTCACAACCACCTCATCGGCGAGTCCCCACAGGTCGTTTACGTTCACTTTGGCGGCCACGGCGACGCTCAGAAGGTCGCGCAGGCGCTCCGCCGTGCCCTGGAGGCGACGAAGACGCCGCTCGCCACGCCGGGAGCGGCACCTTCCCCGAGCGCGGCGGAGACCGCCGCGTTCGAGAAGGTCCAGGCGGTCCTCGGCCGAAAGGGCACGCTCGCCGGCCGCGTGCTCCAGGTCTCGGTGCCGCGGGCCGGCAAGATCGAGGAGGACGGCATGGAGGTCCCGGCGAGCGCGGGGATGGCGACGGCGCTGAACTTCCAGGCGGTCGAGAACCGCGTGGCCACCACCGGCGACTTCGTCCTGGTGGCGGAGGAAGTGAACCCGGTCATCCGGGAGCTCGAGGCCCACGGCATCCAGGTCACCGCCCTGCACTCCCACATGCTCCGGGAGAGTCCGCGGCTCTTCTTCATGCACTTCTGGGGGCTCGACGAGCCCGCGCGGATCGGCGAGGGCTTGAAGGCCGCGCTGAGCAAGGTCGCCGTTCAGTAGGCGGCGCAAGGGAGCGGGGCTCTTGCCCCCGAGCGACAAACACGAGCCGCGCCCCTCCACCTCCGAGGTCTCCCTCGGTCGCCTGGCCGCCTACTTCCTTCGCCTGGGGGCCGTGGGCTTTGGCGGCCCGGTCGCCCTCGCGAATTACATGCGGCGGGACCTGGTCGAGGCTCGCGCCTGGATCTCGGAGGGCGAGTACGACTCTGGCCTCGCCATCGCGGCGGCCTGTCCGTGGCCGCTGGCCTATCAGCTCGGCGTCTACTGCGGGTACATGCGCTTCGGCGTTCTCGGGGGGCTGACGGTCGCGGTGGCTTTCGGGCTCGCACCGTTCCTGATCGTCGTGGGCGCGGCGGCTGCCTACACCCGCTTCTCGCAGAACTGGCAGCTCCGCGCCCTCTTTTACGGGGTGGGGCCCGTGGTGCTCGCGCTCATTCTAAAGGCGTGCTGGAACCTGGGGATGAAGACGCTGCGCCGGGACCCAACGGCGTGGGTCTTCGCGGCCGTCGCCTGCGCAGTGACCCTGATCGTGCAGAAGGAGCTGACCGCCCTCTTCATCGCGGCGGGCCTGATCGGCATGTTCGTCTTTGCCAACCCGGGCGGGCCTCCATCGGCCGAGCGACCGGCGGCGGCGTTTCCGAGAGCCGGGTCCGCGGCGCTGGCCCTCGCCCTCCCCGTCGCTCCGGTGGGCGGGATGGCGTGGAAGCTGTTTCTGTTCTTCTTCAAGACGGGCTGCCTCGTCTTCGGAAGCGGCCTCGTGATC
>VBJX01000082.1 GCA_005879775.1 Chloroflexota bacterium | reverse complement strand
CATGGCTCGCGCGGCGCGCACGTCCGCTGCATGTCCCCGCGGGCGCTCCTGCCCGCCCGGCGCGTTGCCAGAATCGTGCCAGGGGAGGTTCCCTCGTGATCGGCTGATCAGGAAGAGGCCAAGCACCCACAGCACCACGATCATCAGCTCGGCGGGGCCGATGCGCCACAGGACGAGGGAGACCGGCAGGAAGTGGCCCATCACCGACACGGTGAGCACCCCGATCACCAGCGCGGCCTCGAGCACAAGGATCAGGGAGGCAGCCCGGTAGGTGAGCGGCGGACCGCTCCGAATCCCGAAGCCGTCCAGCGCGACGAGCACCATGGTCTGGATCGCGATCCCGCCCAGGATGTTGCCGATGGCGATCCCCAGGTC
>VBJX01000081.1 GCA_005879775.1 Chloroflexota bacterium | reverse complement strand
GTGCTATACTCCGCCGCCTAGGCGCCAGGCTCCGCCGGCGCTCTTTTCATTGCTCCCACAACGTATCGCTGAGGACCATCTGTGGCTCGAAAGGCTCGGACCTGGAAGGGCGCTCGGACGCCCCAGGCGCTCAAGCGCGACCGCCAGGCACTCCGCCGCCAGGCGGTGAACAAGCGCACCAAGAGCGAGGCCAAGACGCTCGTGCAGCGCGCCAACAGCATCGCCCTGGGGCGCGTGGAGGGCGACGGACCCGCGGCGGTGCTCGCCGCCATCAGCGCCCTGGACAAGGCCGCCGAGAAGGGGATCCTGCATCCGAACAACGCCGCTCGACGCAAGAGCCGGCTGATGGCCAAGGCCAACGCCGCGCACCTGCTGGACGGCGCACAGGCGGAGGGCACCGGGACCGCCAGGCGCAAGTCGACCGCGACGAAGACCGCGCAGCGCAAGAAGGTCGCCGTGGCCAAGGCCTCGAAGGCCGCCGCCGCACGAGCCGCCGACCGCCCGCGGACCGCTGCCGGCAAGGCGAAGGTGGCCGTGACGCGCGCCTCGCGAGAGTCGGCGGCTGCCCGGAAGCGCGCCAAGAGCGAGACGGTGCCCGAGGCGGATGGCGGGGGCGAGACGCCGGCCGAGGGCTAGGCGCACCAGCCTGAGACTCAGCCGATGACTGCCGACGGTCGCATTGCATCGGTCAACGTCAACCGGGGCGGCGTCCCCAAGCTGCCGATCGACGGGGCCTGGGTAGGGCCGCTCGGCGTCGAGGGCGATGCCCACCGCGAGCCTGAGCCGATCCATGGCGGGCCTGATCAGGCCGTCTGCCTCTATTCGGTGGAGTCCATCGAGCGGGTCTCGCGCGATGGCCACACCGCCTTTCCGGGGGCGTTCGGCGAGAACCTGACCCTCGAGGGGATCGAGCTGGACTCACTCGCCGCGGGTGATCGGCTGGGCATCGGCGAGGACGGCCTGGTGATCGAGATGACCTGGCCCGCGGCACCCTGCAAGACGCAGGCCGGCTGGTTCATCGGCGGCCGTTTCGCGCGGATCAGCCAGAAGACGCATCCCGAGGATGCGCGCTGGTACGCCCGGGTGCTCAGCCCCGGCCGGGTCGCGACCGGAGACGGAGTGACCCGCCTCGCGAGAGCCAAGACCACGGACGTGGCGGACGCCGCCGGCTCGAGCTAGTCGGGAACGCGCCGCAGCGTGCTTGCCACGTGCGGCTGCATCGACTGGTCCATGGCGGCCATCGACAGCTCGCTGCGCAGCCCGTCTTCGGTGAGCGTCAGCGTCCGGACGACCGCCTTTGCCGGATGCGCGGTGGCCGTGTTGACCACCTTGCGGCTGGCGAGGTTCAGCCGTGATCCGTCGAGGCTCCCGTCCGCGTACTCGACACGTCCGCCCGAGTGCGCGAGCACCAGCTCGTATCGGCCGTCGCCTGCGGCCCGCAGGAAGCCTGCCTCATGGTGGGATGGCGAGCCGTCGGGATGCCAGGTGCGCTGGGCATAGGTCAGGTAGGCGAGGCCGGTGTGCCCGAAGGTGACCTCTTCGCCGTAGTCGAACGGCTCGATCCCCGGATAGCTCCCGTGGCCTTCACCGCGCCACGTTCCGACGAGGAAGGCGACCGGCTGGAGCACGGGGCTGACGTCCGGCGAGCTCACCCGGGCGCCTCGCTCCGCTGGCGACGCACTTTCCAGATGTGCTCCATCGGCCATTGGCGCGCCCATTCACGGTCCTCTGCCGTCCGGTAGGTGCTCACCGCATCGGGCTCTGGGCGAAGCTCGATCAGGTCCTCGACGACGAAGTCGTTGGCCCGGAAGAGGCGGATCCACTCGCCGTACGGCAGCTGGAACTCGACATGTTTCGACTCACCGACGTCCACGACATTGAGCTCGTAGTAGTTGAGGCGCAGCTGGTCGGTGACCTGCTCCGAATCGGGCGGCCAGCAGATGTCGGCAATCGGCGTGTGCATGCTGAAGACGAGCAGCCCGTCATTGCGCAGCAGGCGGGCAGCCTCCGGCACGGTCAGGCGCGGGTCGGCGAAGACCATCGCGCCGTGGTCACAGAAGATCACGTCGAAGCTGGCATCGGGGTACGGCACCGCCTCGGCGCTGGCATGGACCAGCGGGAAGTCGATGCCCGCCTGGGCCATCAGCTCGCGGGCATGCTCCAGCTGGCGCTCCGAGAGGTCCAGGCCCACCGGTCGTGCGCCGCGCCGCGCCAGGGTGATCGACCATTGCGCCGCCCCGCAGCCAAGCTCCAGCACGTCCTTGCCTGCCACCTCCCCCAAGGCGTGGATCTGGTCCTCGGGAATCTGCCACGCGCCCCAGGCTGCGCCGTGGCGAGCGAGATCGGGCCCGTGGTCAGCCTGGTAGGTGTCGGCGAGCTCGTTCCAGAAGGCCCGGTTCGTTCGCGCGTGATCGGTGAGGTCCTGCATCGGCTAGGCCAGCGCCGCGAAGGCACCGCGGCCGGCATAGACCGCAGCATCCCCCAACTCCTCCTCGATCCGCAGCAGCCGGTTGTACTTGGCGATCCGTTCGCCGCGGCTCATGCTGCCGGTCTTGATCTGGCCGGTCCCCAGGGCGACCACCAGGTCCGAGATAGTGGTGTCCTCCGTCTCGCCGGAGCGATGGCTGATCACCGCCGTCCAGCCGGCAGCCTGGGTCATCTCGATCGCCTGGCGCGTCTCGGTCAGGGTCCCGATCTGATTGAGCTTGATGAGGACCGAGTTCGCCGCCCGCTCGCGGATGGCGCGCGCCACGCGTTCGGTGTTCGTGACGCACAGGTCATCGGCGACGATCTGCAGCCTGCCGCCCATCCGCTCGGTGAGCGCCGCCCAGCCGGACCAGTCATCCTCGGCCAGGCCGTCCTCCAGGCTGATGATCGGGTAGCGCTCGACCCAGGCGGCCCAGAAGCCGATCATCTCCTCAGCGCCCAGCTGCCGGCCCTCGCGGGCCAGGACGTAGTGGCCCTCCTCGTAGAGCTCGCTGCTGGCAGGGTCGAGGGCGATCGCGATCTGCTCTCCGGGTCGATAGCCTGCCCGCTCGATCGCCTCCACCACCAGGGCGATCGCCGCCTCGTTGGTCGAGAGCGATGGCGCGTAGCCACCCTCGTCGCCGACGGTGGTGGCAAAGCCGCGCTCGTGGAGCAGGCCGCCGAGCGCGTGGAAGGTCTCGGCCGACCAGCGGATCGCCTCGCGAAAGGTCGGCGCGCCGAGCGGGGCGATCATGAACTCCTGGAAATCGGTCGAGTCGATGGCATGCTTGCCGCCGTTGAGGATGTTCACCAGCGGGACCGGCAGCAGGTGGGCGCCATCGCCTCCCAGATACCGATACAACGGCTGCGCCGCCCCCGCCGCGGCGGCATGCGCCACCGCCAGCGAGACGCCGAGCAGCGCATTGGCGCCAAGCGTCGACTTGTTCGGGCTGCCGTCGAGGCGGATGAGGGCCTCGTCGAGCTCCTCCTGGTCGCGGGCATCGAGCCCGGCCACCCCCGGCCCGATGAGGTCGTTGACGTTGGCCACCGCTCGCAGCACCCCCTTGCCGCCGTAGCGTGCCGGGTCGCCGTCGCGCAGCTCGACCGCCTCGTGGGCGCCGGTCGAGGCCCCCGACGGCACGATGGCCCGCCCACTGGCACCTCCCGATAGGCGAACCTCCACCTCCACGGTCGGGTTGCCGCGGGAGTCGAGTACCTCGCGGGCGTGGACCGCGGCGATGGCGGTCATTTCCGGCGCGCCTCACGATCGGGGAGGGCAGCGACGCCCGGCAGCACCTTGCCCTCCACGAACTCGAGCGAGGCACCGCCCCCGGTCGAGACGTGGCTCATCTGATCGGTGAGTCCCAGCTGGTCGACCGCCGCCACCGAGTCGCCGCCGCCGACCACGGTGATCACCCCTTTCGCCGTCCGCGTCGCAAGGTAGCGGGCGATGGCGTTGGTTCCATCCGCGAAGGGAGCCACCTCGAAGATGCCCATCGGGCCGTTCCAGAAGATGGTCCTGGCCTTCTCGAGGTGCGCCGTGTAGGCCGCCACCGTATCGGGCCCGATGTCGACCGCAATCCAGTCCTTGGGCACCCCCGACACAGGAACCACCTGGCGCTGGGAGCGGGGGTGGATCTGGGCGGCGATCACCAGGTCGGTGGGGAGCATGAGGCGGGTCCGCTTGCGGCGCGCCTCGACCATGATCCGCTCGGCGTTTTCCAGCTGATCGGCCTCCATGAGGCTCTTGCCGAGCTGATGCCCCTTCGCCGCCAGGAAGGTGTTGGCCATCCCGCCGCCAACGAGCACCGCCTGGCAGCGGGTGAGCAGCGAATCGATCACCTCCAGCTTGCCGCTGATCTTTGCCCCGCCGATGATCGTGTGGAACGGCCGCTTGGGGTGCTCGAGGAGGGCGGAGAGGGCCTCCACCTCGCGCTCCAGGAGAAGCCCAGCCACGCTCGGCAGGAAGTGGGTGATCCCCTCGGTCGAGGCGTGGGCGCGGTGGGCGGATCCGAAGGCGTCGTCGACGTAGAGGTCCGCCATGTCGGCCAGGGCCTTGGCGAAGCCAGGCTCGTTGGCCTCCTCCTCGCCGTGGAAGCGCAGGTTCTCGAGGAGCAGCAGGTCGCCGGGACGCAGCTTGTCGATGGCCACCTGGACTCCCGGTCCGAGTGCGTCGCCGGTCATGCGCACCGGACGCCCGAGCAGTGCTGAGAGGCGGTCGGCGACCGGCTTCAGGCGCAGCGCGTCGTTGACCTTGCCCTTCGGTCGCCCCAGGTGGCTG